>NZ_DBMAFI010000091.1:0-10668 GCF_057864385.1 Bilophila sp.
GTAAAAGCCAATAAGCACCTTCAGGATTATTTATTGCATCGTAATAACAACCAAGAAAGTACTGAGATTCTTTATGACCATTAATCGCTGCTTTTGTATGCCAATATATACTTCTTTCGAGATCTTTTGGGTAAATTGATTCTTCTAATGTTTCAGCAGTTTTTCCCGGACGATAGTTTTCTCCCATAGTATACTGCATATATGAATTTTTTTCGAATAAGATTGTTTTTGTAGAGTTTTTTCTAAACTCAAGTAACTCCAAAGCTTTTTCTTTATCTTTAGGAACACCAAGTCCAAACCATGCCATTCTTCCTAACCACATCTGAGCTTCCGCTTCTCCTTTATCCGCAGCTTTTTTAAAGTACTCCGCAGCCCGAATGTAGTTTTGAGGTATTCCCTTTACACCTTTTATATATAAAATACCCCATGCAGTATCGGCAGCGCTAGCTTTTTTTTGCTCTGCTTTCATAAGCCATTCACGCCCAGAAGTATTACCTCTTTCTAGCAATGCACGTCCATATGCGGCCATACCATAGGCATAATGCTTCTGTGCAGAATGTTCGTAGCATTTCATATAATCAGTAGAAAAAATGATTGAGTCTTTTAAAATTTCTCTTAACCTTCCTGCTCTATATAATCCTTTTTCATTATTTTCTTTTAAAAAATATTCAACAGCTTTTTTTATATTTCTAGAAGTACCAAGCCCATACCAATAATACTTACCTATTTTGGGTGAGACTAAATTTTTTAATGCTGCTTCATTAAAATATTTAAAGCTTTTTTTAAAATCTAAAAAATCACTTGTAGAGTACATCTCTCCAAGCATGGCACTGCTCACTATATCTCCAATTTTTCTTCCTTCTTCTGCAAGCCTAAATGCTTCTTTTGTATTTTTTTCTATGCCTATTCCCCGAAAATAAAAATCTGCCAATAACCCATAGCAACCTTGTTTTTTACATCCTTTATCAATAGCTTCTTTTAGTAGCTCTACTGCTAAAGTATGGTTGTGTGGAAAATCTTCATACCAAATATATATGCATGCTTGTTCAAATAAAGCATCTATATTTCCTTTTGATGCTAAATTTTTATATATTTCCAATGCCTTTTGATAATTTTTATCTATACCTTGTCCTTTACATAATCTTTTTGCAATGATCATGCCTGCTTGTTCATGTCCAGCTCCATATGCCTGTTCGTACTTTTTAAATGCTTCAGAAAATTCTTTCTTTTTATCAAATCCCTGAGCAAGGTTATAGGCTGTTTCAGCTTCTTGTAAATTACCAGCGTTTGCCGGAGTTGAAAAAAATGAAAATAAAATATATATTGATATAAAAAATATGCATAAGAAATTGTTATAGAACATCCTTAAAATTGATTTCATGGCATATATCCTTTATTAAATAAGTCTATAAAAAACAATAAAAATAAGCTAAATATAGAAATAATTATTGGACTTTCTTATCCAGCCTGAAAATCCAATCGTTGGGAGTAGGAATGTCAGCAAAGATTTTTCCCGAGAACTCATTACCGCTGATTTTGCCTCGAAGATGCATGAGCGCTCTGCGTTTGGGATTCTTGATCCAGCGCACACCGCGAAGCTCACAGTCCCCTGTTTCTTCATTAAGGGAAATGTTCATTTCGAACTGCCCGGAGCCAGCACCGGGATTTTCACGAAGAGGGTAGAAAGTAAACACGCAATACGGACGTTTTCCCCGTTCCTTGACGGTAAGTGTGGCCGCAGTTTTCCCATAGGCATTGGTGAATTGTCCTTTCCATGTTCCTATGAACTCCGCTGTGGTAACCGCCTTTTTCGGAATGTTTTTTTCCGGTTCCGTAATATCCGGTTGGGCAGGCGGCGTGGATACTCCGGGAACGGGGACCGCTGGAGTGACAGCGGCAGGCACCGAATGTTCTTTCCTTTCCGCGGGAACGGCTTCAGTCGGAACCTGAACGGGAGCGGTTCGGGCCGCGTCGGCAGGAACCGTTACAGATGGTTCCGTTTTTGTGTCAGAGGGGACGACGGACTTTTTTGCAGCGTGTGTTGTGGGCGTATTCCTCTCTTCGTCGGTTTTGTGTTGAGGTGTGGGAGAAGGTTCAATACGAGACGAAGAGAGCTGTTGTTCTTTTTCGGCAGGCTTAATCTGTTGTTCCTCAAGTGGATGAATCGCGCTGGGAGAAGTTGTTTCGTTCACGGCAGGCTTCGAAAATTCTTTCCGCTCCACGGGAACGGCCTCTGCCGGAATCTGAGCTGGAGCTGTTCGGGGGACATCGTTAGGAACCGTTACGGGCGCTGCACCGGAGGGGGCGGAGTTTTTTTCTGCAACGGGTGTTGCGGGCATTTTTTTCTCTTCACTGGTTTCGCGTTGAGGCGCGGAAGAGGGTTCAATGTGAGTCGGTGTGAGCTTTTCCGCTGTTTCAACAGATTCAGCAGGAATCTTAGTGGAGTTTTTCAGTTTTATCGGTTCATTTTCCATTTTCTTTTTTTCGAGAATGGGAACAGGCGACATTGAAGCATTATGCTTTTCAATATCTGTATAAACTGGATCAGCGGCTTTTGAGTTCTCTGTTGTCTTTTGTTCTGAGGTAATGTTTTTACCGTCTCCCTGTCTATTCAAAGTGGAAATTGACTTTGGGATTGTTATTCCGAGAGCCGTAGCTTCTTTTTCTGCTTCTTGATTTAGATTTGATGAAGAGAAGGCATTTTGGTAAAATAATGTAATGAAACAAAAGATAAGTGCAGTCCACTGAAGGACAATCAGCCCGTTTTTCAAAAGTTTTTCATTTGGCTTCATCATAAGTCTCTCCATTATACCATATCGATACCGGCGTGCTGTGCGGCCACGCTCATGGCTGTGAGTGTGCGCTGATTGAGACTTTCAGCTTCTTCAAGGCTCACAACGCTGTCGAGATACTGCTTTTCATAATATGTTGAAATATTATTAATATTGGAAGTTCCCCGTTTTTTTTCGGTCACGGCAACCTGAGCGGCTTCCAACTGTTCTACCTTCTGTACTTTACGTTCAGCCTGTATTTTTCGTCTATTAACTTCCGCAGTCATTTGACTCAGTTCATTGCCACCATTGCGTTTGGGCTTGTTGGAAGGTTGTCGTTTTGCAGTACGCTCTCGCTTTTTTTCCAGACTGATTACCTTAGGCGCTGTTTTGTTTTTCGCTTTGGCCTCTGCTTCAAAGGCTTCGCGATACTCGCCGTCACGTTTTAAAAGCTCATTTTTCGAGTTGACCAAAATTTCGGAAATATACTTCATGCCCCTGCGGATTTCTGTGTAGCGTGCCTGCATTTCGGCTTTCGTTATTTGACCAGCCTTATATTGGGAAAGGAGGCTGTTGAATTCCCGTGTATAACATTGCAGACTTGCCATAGCATATTGTTCCACTCGACTGGCGTTGCGCATATCGGCGTTCATGTCAGCCTGATAGCTGCGCATCCTTTCCCTGTCATCCTGGATTTGTTTCATTTTCCCAAAACCATAGCCTAAAGCGGTGCCTGCAATCAGGCCTGCTCCACTGCCGATAAGCGCACCTTTGGCATCGCCGGTTTTCAGGAAACCAAGAGCTGCGCCTCCCAGAGCGCCGACGCCAGCTCCGATGACTGTACGTTTTATAAGCTCATCCTGGGCTTTTTCCAGATCTGCAAAAGGTTGATAGCATTGCGGATAATACTCCGGCTTCATCTGATTCAAACCAGGGATCTTCGGCATGCAGGCAGGCATGAGCAGAGACAGAATAACAAGAGGAATGAGGAGAAAGCGATTCAACGTATCTCCCATGGCACGGACATGTTGCATCATTAAACTCCTTACCAGTAAGAGGTCAGTTTTTTCAGAAGCCAATCCGGCAGTATGTCGGCCAGCGCTTCCTTTTCTTCCAGAGAGGTGGCGTCGTTACGGACAAGATGCTTTTTCAGTACTCGTACGCGCCGGGTCATGCTCCGGCTGAAGCCATCGTCATGCGCAAACTGCAGCGATACCTTTTCAAGCTGGGGAAACAAGCGGGTCCTATCGAAACGGCGGCATTCCTTGACCATGGAAAGATAGTAAAATAGTGCGCTCTGTATTCCTTCGGTAAAACCGCGCACGTCTTTCTCCATCTTTGTTTTTTCCTCATCATGGTCGCCGGAAACCTTCCGGGAAAGTCCGTCGTAAGCCTCAAGTAAACTCACCAGTTGAAAGCCGCGCGAACCGTAATTGGCGATGGTTTCAAGAGAAAAAAGAGCCCCCACGAGGGTTTCACGCATCATGCGTTCTTCGCTTTCGTTGACTTTTTCATGGTAGAGCGAGGCAGTGGCCTCAGCCTGTTCCAGGCGTTTTTTCAGGGCTGGATCTTCGACGGCGACGGCCACCTCCCGGATGATGACGCGGGCGTCATCATCCGTTGTTGCCTGTGCGGCTTTCGGTGTCGTGCGGCTCTTCCATTCTTCAAAAAGTTCGTCACGGCGTTCCTTGGGAGTCAGTATGCTGCCAAGAACGATGCGGAATCCCATGTCATCGCGCACCTGCGCCTTTCCGTCTACATAATAGGCCGCTTCGAGACGGTGTCCGGGGTGCAGTTCCTCAAGCATAGTCGCGCGCCAGCTTCCGCCTTTTATGACGAACCCCCCGTACCCGCCTATCTGTTTGCCTCCGGCAACAAGGCGGAAAGGAGAAAGGATCATTTCGGAACAGTTGCCGAGCATGTCGTACAGGCCCAGAGGATTTGGTTTTCTGGAACCAATAGGTGCAAGGCCGCGAAGTGATGGGTCGTACAACTGAGCTGTAATGTATTCACGATAATCCGTCCCTTCGGGAATGGGATGCAGTGTTGTACGGCTGCGTTCCGCAGGGCTGACCCTGTGGCCGCCGCGAGCCGCAAATTCCCATTCCGCTTCCGAAGGGAGACGGATAAAGGAAGAACGTTTTTCCTGTGAAAAATAAGGCAGGTACTCTGGCTTATGCTGCATGAGCCATTCGGAGTAACGACGCGTGAAGTCCTGAACGTCGAACCACGAGATGCCGGTCATGGGTAGATAATCGTCCTCTTCGATAGAAAAAGGAGTGCCTTCCACAGGAGGCTCCATTACAGCACGCCACTGCGCACGCGTAATCTCATACTTGCCGATAAAGTAGATGTAAGGCTTGATGCCGGAGTCGCCGGATATTGTAACAACAATGTTTTTCTGGATAAATTCAAGAATGTCGGTTCCCCACGCCAGCGGAATGTCTTCCAGCTCGAAAGGCGCGCTCAGGGATAACATATGTCGCTGTTCCGCATACTGGCCCCTATCGCCGGAAGTTTTGTCTGAAGTTTCCTCTGGGGGCGTACTTTGCACACCCTGTTGGACTTCGGTGGCGTCGAGATAACCGGAAGCTGGGATACAGACTGCCCGGAGCGTCAAGCTGAGTCCTCCAGGCATGGGAAGAAGAACATCTCCTGGGGCAGGTTTCGGTTCTGAAACCTGTTCTCTGGTCAACATGGCGCTCTTTGGTCTGAACGTAATGGCCGCATCCGCATCGGAGGCGAACAAGAAGGCAAGGCATAGAACGAGGATGAATCTAGGCATGGCGGCGAAGCACCTCCGCAGGTTGGAGACGAAGCAGGCTTTTGCCTGCCCCTATACAGCAGATGAGAGAGAGGAAAAGGGCTCCGGCATAAAGCTGGACTACATAGAAGAAAGGGATGCGGCAGACGGATTCACCTTGGAGGAGATGATCGGCGCAAACGACGTCAAAAACGCTCGCGACCACTCCGTACAGAAGCAAGGAAAGGGTTGCCGCGCAGAGGGCGCACAGCGTCATCTGTCCGACAGGGAAGAGCAGAAGGGTTCTGGCCGGAAACCCCATGAGCCGCGCCTGTGCGAAAAAATGTTCTTTACGGCTTACGCTGGATACTGTGAAACTTGCCAGAGAGAACATCATCCCAGCGATGGTGACGCCGCCGATAAGCGTTGTTGCGATAAAAAGCGCCCGACGTAGGGCCAGAATGTTTTCCACCTCGCGGGCGGCTGTGTAGGCTTCAATTCCTTCTTCCATAAGAAAGTCCCGCATAAGGACAACATCGTCCAGTGTCTTCACATACATACGAAAACCGGCGTATGTATGTTGCGGGTAATCCGTCCGTCCGGGCCAATCGAATTCAGGCACGGCGAACCCATCCCGATAACGTTCTACCGCTTCGGTGAATGCAAGGGGAACGTAGATATGCGGTTTCCAGTCAGCGGCATCGGGCAGCACTCCGAGTACGGGAAGCGAAATAGAAACCCGTTCTATGTGGCCTCCGTTCATACGATTGACAAAAAGCCGCAGTTCTCGTGTTTCCCTAGAAGGAGGAAGATTCCGCTCAAGCTGACGGGTGATAATAAGTCCCTTTTCCGGAAAAGAGAGTCCGGAATAGGCAAGCAGAGGGTCTCCTTCAGCGGTTGGAACAAGGTCGGCCGTGAGCCGTTTCCCTTCCGCTCCGGCTAGGCTTACACTTGCGGCCAGCGTGCGTGTGCGTGGGACAAGGAAGGATACGGATGGATGCGCGGCTAACTCGTCCAGCCGTTCCTGTGTGAAACGCACGCTGCCGTAGGGAGAAATGGACAAAGTTCCGGGGGAGTCTAGAAGCCTTTGGGAAAGCGTATCCACAATGCCGAAACGTAGACCAGCCAGGAGGAGTATGGGCGTAAGTGCAGCGGCAAAGGCGAGTATGCCGCAGAAAGAAAGCATATACTCATGGATGAAATCCCTCCAAGCCATGAACAGAGAAATTTTCCAGGACGGGGAGGCAGGCCGCTCGTCCGGCGGAAGTACGGAAGGTTGTTCCGGTTCATTTGCTCCCGCAGGCGTATCAGAGGAATGCTCTAGGGCCCAGCAAATCTGATGAATGGCTGCGGCTGGCGATTCCGGTTTTTCGATGCGCCGGACTCTCAGGAGAGGGATACCGGAGTCTTTGAGCAGTGTACGGTCGTGACTCACAATCAGTAGCGCCGTATCAGTATGCCGGACGCATTCCTTGAACAAGGCCATGACCTGACGAGCTGTTTCCGGGTCGAGTGCGGATGTTGGTTCATCGGCAAGCACAAGGCGCGGTGAATGGATGAGAGCCCGCGCGATAGCGACTCGCTGACGTTCACCATAGGACAGCCGTTCGGGTTTATGTTCAAGGAGCGGGCTGATGCCGAGCAGTCCGGCCAGCTCGTGCAGTTTGTCCTCACCTCCCGAGCCGAAACGAAGCCGATACGGTATAAGGATATTTTCCCGGTTGCTCAAAAAAGGATAAAGATTTCCAGCCTGGTGAACGAAGCCGAAAAGTTCTTTGCGTATGGCCGCAAGTTCGTCATATGCTCGGCTTTGCCAAAGCGCGGCGATATCCTTGACCTGACCGAAGTCGTTGTACAGAAGGAAGCGGGATGCCGCGTCGGGGCGTGAAAGAAGAGCCATTGTTTCCAGCAGCGTACTTTTGCCGCAGCCGCTGGGACCAATAACGCCCCATATCTGTCCTGTATCGATGTTCAGAGAGTCAACTCTCAGGCAGAATGAGGAATCGGAACTCCGATATGCCTTTGACAGATCCGCTATTTTCAAAATACGAGGCATGGCTTACGGCAGGGAGGTCAATGGTACTCGATACATGGCATCGGCAGGATCGGTACTTCCGAAGCTCATCCAATTTGCAGTATCATTATGATATTCCTTGTAAAGCTGTATTTTGGATTCCAGATCACGGATTCTGGCGTCCTGTTCTGTAGAGCTGAGCGCGCTCCAGCCATCGGCTGTCATGTTCATAATCCAGCTCATATAGGGCAGGTCTTCAAGAAACTCCGGCAGAACGCCCATCTCCGCGATATTCGTTGCGGAAGCGCCTTCCTGAAGTTTGTTTGGGTCGCGTACTGTCTGAGCCGAAAGAGAAATGATGCGCTGGAACAACTGATTGCTGTCGATATCACGGGCGCTCTTGGCGGCGTCCACAACAGTCTGGAGCTGACGGGCGAGGCTGTCGAGCTGACGCTTATTTAACAGTACAGTGACGGCAAGCGATTCGGTAGGCCTGCCTTCGGAAAGGCTAACCAGATCCTTGTCCACCGCCCATGCCTCCAGCATACGCGGAGCTTGGATGTTCTGCTCGCTGCCTACGAATTCAAGCTGGGCGGCATACCCGATGCATTGTGCTATCTGGGAAATTTTTTCTTCGGGAGTCTTTGCCTCGATGGGTTCCGGTTTTTGGGCAAGCTGACCTTCAGCGTTCTGTCTCATGATTTTCAGGATGATGTTTACCATTGCCTTCGATAACTTGCCGAATTCTTGGCTCGCCGTTTTGGAATCATAGGCAGGCAGGGACAGATATACGCTTTTGAGGCTGGCGTCTTTCACGCTGGTCAGTGTACGATACTGTTTTTCCGTTTTGTCCAGTCCGTGACGTTTGCCGGATGCAGTCTGAAGATGCACTACCAGCAGGCGAATACCTTTCTGCGCCAGCAGGTCACGTATTTCCTCCTCGTTCAGACCTGTAGAAGAATATTTGTCGTCATTGCGGATTGCACCGGCGTCGGTAATGAGTACGGCAAGCTTGATTGCGTAAGGTTTCCAGTCAAGCCCTTCGATGGCGGACATGATGCCCGCGAAGGCGTCTTCGTTGAAAGCATGTGTGGAAACTTTGGCTTCATCAATTTCCGCCAGCCCCCTCTCCATGATTTGCCGCCCGGATACAGGGGTAAGCGGAGCAATGATACGGGAGACGTACTCCAGTTTTTGATTATAACGAGTACTGTTTCGATATGCGACGACGCCAAGGGACAGGTCTTCTGCCAGCGGATTTAACTCTAGGGCATTGTAGGTACTGTTGATGAACTCTTTTGTCTTTTCGATGTAAGGGCGCATGGAAATTGTGGTATCCACGATAAAAGCTACGCCGGACTGAAATTTACGAGGCTGCGGGGGCATTTTGGGCGCAGAAGGCAGCTCTCCAGAGCCGGGATTGATGCAGCCCACTTTCAGCATTTTCAGTCCGTACTGTTCATATTCCAGAGAATAGTCAAAGATAGGCATGAGATAGAACTGATTGCGCGGCACAGCCGAAGCCTTGGGTTCCAGCGCGATAAGAGGAGAGGAGGAATCCACGGCGTCGCTCTGATATTCGCCTGCCAGCATATCGAGGTCGGCGCTCAGTGTTTCGGAGGTGATGAGCTGATTCAGACTGTCATAAGAACGGAAGAACATGACGGGATCGCGCCCCATTCTTTCCGTAAATACCAGTGAAAGCGCCTTGTCCCATCGGGAAGAGTCCATACCTCTGATCCATTGTGTGGATTCGGAACTGGAAGCCGGTGAAACTTCCAGCCATTCTTCGCCGTTTTCAACGACTCTGCCGTACACATAGAAAGGGGTAAAGGAATCTACAATGTTGCCTATATCTCCATTGGGAGAACTATAAGCTCTGATTCCGGGGTGGCTGATAACACGCTGATACAGAGTCGTCTTTCCAGGTACAAGCAGGGGAGTGCGTGTTGCCGCCTCAGAGAAGGAACCCAGTGCGGAAAAAGAGAGCAACGCGGCAGAACAAAAAAATGCGAGGGCTTTCATAACGAGTTCACAAGGGGAAGAAGGTTAGAGGAGACCGCTAAGGTCATCTTCGTAGTTAGAGGAGGGAGTCGGTGCTTGACGAGGTACGGGGGGGG
This sequence comes from Bilophila sp., assembly GCF_057864385.1. Lineage (NCBI taxonomy): Bacteria > Pseudomonadati > Thermodesulfobacteriota > Desulfovibrionia > Desulfovibrionales > Desulfovibrionaceae > Bilophila > Bilophila sp. Next base: position 9,649 of record NZ_DBMAFI010000091.1, read on the forward strand.
TATTGTTTTGCTTTGGCGGATATGTTTCCGCAGGCGCGGGGGAAGGTGCCGGTATTGTACCGCGTTTGAAGTTTTGGTACGCTATCCAAGCCCTTCTGCTTATGCTGGTGTCAAGTCGACGATTTAATTCCAAAGCTTTATACATTTCAAAAGAGTCAAACGAATCATGCACGCCATATATATTTGCAAAATGTTGAAGAGATTTTTGTGTGGTGTCGTCAAGAACGCCTGTAACTTGAATAGAAGTGTCTCCATTAGCAATACATTGTGCTTGCATAAAAGGTAAAAGTAATGACTTTTTTATTAAATCATCGTATTGTATTCTCCAATCATTTATAATAATTTCATCTTCTGTAAAAATATTTGTTCCTGAAAGAGTTCTCCAATAAGGGAGTCCTAGTGTACGTCCAATAATTTGAGTAACGGCAATTTCTGAAAGCATCTGCAAGGCCATATGTCGTCCATGCATAGCTGTAGACTCTGTGCCAAAACCAAAAGAATATCCGCCTATGGAGAAGCCTATATCTTTACCATCTTTTGCATAATAAACTTCCATTGAAGCGCTGTATTTACCAGGAATGGAAATTCCCTGTTTAGAATAAACACTAAATGATATGGTTATTCTGGACATACGCGAAGTAGTATCGATACCTGCTGCTATACTCGTATAGCCTTGTCCTCCACCAATGCTTCCGCTGGCAGAGGCAGAGTTACTTGTTGATTCAAGAGCTCTGTCAAATTGGGAAATGCTGCCTTCTACTCTAAAATCTGCGTTAGGTCTAAAAGCCATAGTAGCAGAACTTGCTATTTTTTTGGAATTGATAAGGAAATTTTCTACTTGAGCATGAATGATATCAGATTCTTCATACTGCTCTACAGTACGAACCTTATAATATACTTGAGAAAGAGCTTCTCTTACAAGAGAAGTTATGCTCATAGGAATTTCTCCTGTAGAAGAAAGACCAGTTGCATCGGTAATAGGTTTTATATAATAAAATGTTGTTTTATAGTCTAATGGCA
>NZ_DBMAFI010000092.1:0-3214 GCF_057864385.1 Bilophila sp.
ACGGAATTTGACCGGGACGTGGGCAACCGCATCACGGAACGCCTGAACAGGGAGTACGGCGACAAAATGCTCTGCGGCTGCATCCACCCCCACCGTGCGCCTTCGGCCCTGCAGGAGACAGAAACTTGGAACGGAATGCGCGGTATCGGGAACTATAGGGGAAGATTGAAGGGAAGGAAGAAAAGGAGCAGCGCATACGAATGAAATAGGGCGAAGCATAGCATGAGGAAATAACAGAGAAAACGTGGGGTCAACATTTTCATCAGGCATTGCTCGGATAGAATATTCACATGGAAAAAGAATGAATGCCGCATGATTCGGCGTATAAGCAGTTTTTCAGCAATCCCGAAATGGTGGAATCATTGTTGAGGGATTTCGTGTCTGCCGATTTCATCGCCGACCTGGATTTTTCGACGCTTGAACGCTGTTCGGGCAGTTATGTGACGGACGACCTGCGGGAACTCTATGACGATATTGTCTGGCGTGTCGGCTGGAAAAAAGGTTCCTGGTGCTATGTGGCGTTGCTTCTGGAGTTCCAGAGTACGCCTGGCCACTGGATGGCCCTGAGAACGCTGTCCTATACGACCCTGCTTCTGCTTGATCTCGTCAAGACGGGAAAAGTATGTGAAAACGATGGGTTGCCTCCGGTGTTTCCCATTGTTATATACAATGGGGGCAAGGCATGGAAAGCGCCTCAGGAAGTGGCGGCCTTGTTCGCTCCCATGCCGGAGAGTTTGAAGTATTATCGTCCCCAACATCGGCATTTTTTGCTGGACGAAAGCCGTGTGTCGGGAGAAGAACTGGATAAAAGCAATGGCCTGGTCGCGCAGCTCCTGAGACTGGAGCGGGCGCAGGAGCCTGAATAGGTTCGGCGCCCGGCTTCATGGGTCTGAATATCTGTCTTTACGCCGGGCGTTTACAGTATGGTTGGGCCGTGTTGTCCTTAAACACTATGGAATAACAGAAGAAATTCCCGAATTTCAGGATTTGCGGGAGGTGGACGCCATGTTGGAAGAACGTGCAGCTCAGTGGAAAGATGAATACATTCGGCAAGGGGTAATGATTGGGAAGGCGGAAGGTATCTCCATTGGGGAAACCAGAGGACTCGGACTAGCCCTGCGGGATTTGCTGGAGGCCCGTTTTGGCACGCTCCCCCAATCCGTGACTTCCTATATTGCGAGTTCATCTGATTCAAACGCCCTGCGGAAATTGACGCTTTCCGCATACCATGCGGAGTCGTTGCAGGCGTTTATTGACCAGCTCAAAAAAGACGATACCAAGCTCATGTAATTGTATCTTCAGTAAAATGTAATGCCGCCTGTATTCTTTTCTACAGGCGGCATTTTTATTTCAATGGAGTAAATCGAGGGAAAAACGACAAGTATACTACTAAATTTAAGTTGGACATCAGCGACATTTCTCCTCTTACGCCTAAACAGTTTCGGTAAAGTGAAATTTTGTTTCTGGAGCGTTTGAGACTATGGTATAGTGTTGTTGAGGATGAAGTCCCGCGTTCCTGGCGTAAGTAGTGTCGGGCGGTATCCCTTGAACATCGTTATATACTGGAGAAAGCATGGTGAGCTTTCAGGTCGTGATTTCCGGCACACAGCCGTGCTGTATCTCTCAGTCATTCATCATAACTAACTAGAATATTGTCTATATTTTATTGATGAAATACGAGTCGCCAATTTTGTTCAAATCCGTCCACGGGGTTCCTGTTGCCAACGCCGCCATGTATTCCCGAAGAATATTTTCTCTGCTTCTTTTCAGCGGTCAGATATGTCTGTGGCGTAACCACATTTTTCTTGACTTAACATAAAGAATATTTATCCTAAACAAAACAGTCATACTGGTATTTGGCTGTATTGTTCCTGCTGGTATTGGAACTTGTATGTGGAAAGACATGTCGTGTCTTCATTGAATACGAGTAACCAATTGATATAGCAGGTTTTTTTATGCTCTCTCTCTCTCTCTCTCTCTCATAATCGTTACCTTTTGGCGTAATCCTCCTTCCATTCCTCCGCCTGAATAAGCCCTGTCCGGTGTACTGCCGGTGCAGGGCTTTTTGCGTGTAATCATGTTCTTTTTCCAGTTCCTTCTTTTTTCAGGAGACAACCATGCCTGATGTGCGCCTTATAAAGCCCGCTGCGGGTATATCCCAGAATATTGTTTGTGAACCGCAGGCCCGTTTTGTTTTTGATTTTCCTACGGATGCCGCCACGCTGTCCCGTTCCGGAGACAATCTTGTCCTGACATTCGAGGACGGGAGCAGTCTCCAGCTTGAAAATTTCTATACGGCCTATTCCAGCGAGAACATGCCTTCCTTCTCTGTGGAGGGAGTTGAGATTTCCGGTCAGGACTTCTTCGCGGCCATGAATGAACCCGACCTGATGCCTGCTGCCGGTCCTGCTTCCAATGCGGGGCAGGGAAACGGCGCCCGCTATCATGAGTACACAAGCGCAGATCTTCTTGACGGGCTTGACCGTCTTGACGGTCTGGATGTGGGCTGGACGGACAGCAACATCCCGTTTGACGATCTGGAAGCCTTTGGCACGGATGAAAGTTCTGCTGTTGACTATTCCGTCACCATTACTCCCGGTACTCCCGGTATCGGGAATAGTTTTCTTAGTGTCTCGGAAAAGGATTGGACTCCTGAAACGCACCCTGAAGCGTCCGGGAATATGCTCATCACCGCTCCCGATGGCGTTGCTTCCATTGTTTTTGGCGGTGTTACCATTTTTGAGAATGGCGCGATGACGGGGAATCCCGTCACTGTGGATGGAGGGCATTTTGAGTTTGCTTTCGATGAGTCTACTGGACGCCTTGACTATACCTTTGTTCTGGATGATGCGGCAACTCACGATAAGAGCCTCGGAAACGACGAGCAGATTTCACACAACTTTACTATCACAGTAACGGACACGGACGGCGACAGTGCCAGCGGCGAAGTTCGGCTTGATATTGTGGACGACGTGCCGACCTTGACGGTGGGTGAGTTCTCCGGCGCGTACGGTGAAGGCATTGACGGTACGGTGAACTTCGACTTCGGCGCGGACAACGGCGAAGGCGCGAAGATCGAGCTTTCCGTGAACGGCGGTGAAAAGGTTGCAGGTGTCAGCACTGACGGCGGCAAGACCTGGACGTTCACTGTGGAGGGCAAGACGGTGACGCTGAATGCGGAAACGGGTGAGTTCCACTATGACCTGCCTGCTTC
>NZ_DBMAFI010000092.1:3314-10610 GCF_057864385.1 Bilophila sp.
GACTGTGAACGTGACGGATACGGACGGCACTGTGTACGGCCAGCTGATAGTGGATGCCGAGGGCAACGTGACGTTCAAGCAGACGGAGGCGTACAGCGGCGGGAAGCACGGTACGCAGGGCGAAGAGCTCGCGACGGGCTTCAGCGGCAGCCTGAATGTGACCCTTGCGGACGGCACGGAGTCCAGCATCACTGTTGATGTGAGCATCCGTGACGATATGCCGACCTTGACGGTGGGTGAGTTCTCCGGCGCGTACGGTGAAGGCATTGACGGTACGGTGAACTTCGACTTCGGCGCGGACAACGGCGAAGGTGCGAAGATCGAGCTTTCCGTGAACGGCGGTGAAAAGGTTGCAGGCGTCAGCACTGACGGCGGCAAGACCTGGACGTTCACTGTGGAGGGCAAGACGGTGACGCTGAATGCGGAAACGGGTGAGTTCCACTATGACCTGCCTGCTTCCGGTTCCGATGCCGAATACAGCTTCCAGTTCACGGTGACGGACGCGGACGGCGACATGGTGAGTGCGCCTGAAGCTGTGAATGTCAAGGTGGAAGGCACCGACCTGTCCGGCATGAAGGGTAACGTGATTGGTGACGATGCCAACGTGCTTACCGATACGGCAGTTTCCGTGACGATGCCTGAACTTCCTGCGGGCGTGACCCTGGTCGCGAACCAGACTGTGAACGTGACGGATACGGACGGCACTGTGTACGGCCAGCTGATAGTGGATGCCGAGGGCAACGTGACGTTCAAGCAGACGGAGGCGTACAGCGGCGAGAAGCACGGCACGCAGGGCGAAGAGCTCGCAACGGGCTTCAGCGGCAGCCTGAATGTGACCCTTGCGGACGGCACGACCTCCAGCATCACTGTGGATGTGAGCATCTGTGACGATATGCCGATTATCGAGGCTTCTGCTCCATCAACTTCCATAACTCCCGGAGGATCGGGCAATAATCTGGTAGAATCCGATGAGGTTATCTCCTTCACTGAAGGAAATAAGGGTGAGGATGTCCGGACAACCTGGTGGAATGGTCAGGTTGAGATCAGTGCCGCCAAAGTTACCTACGAGGGGACCGATTCCTTGGGACATCCGAGCATAAGTGAGGAGAACCCTGAAGGTATGAGTCTTGGTTACAGCTTCTATAACGGAGGAGCAAAGCAATATTATAAGAATATGCCTCCTCAGGAAGATATAGATAGCGGGATTGCTCAGAGGGATAATGACGGCAAATGGTATCGCGAGGCTCCCAAATCGGACTGGGGCCTGACGGTCAATGGTGGTGAAGGTGATGGAGAGATCCAGGCCTCTGATGATAATACGAGTGAGGCGGTAGTCATTAATCTTAAGGGATATGCCTATGGCATGACCATTAATTTCGGAGCATTCTTCGCAGGTAAGTCGAATCCGGACGACCCCGCAGCAGGCACCGGATACGATACCGTATCCGAAAAGGCGCTTATCACGTTCTATAAGGATGGAAAGCTGGTTTATTCCACCGTTGTGGAGGGAACCAACAGTGGTGAGTTTACGTTCAATACCGGTGATGTTGTTCTTGAGGGCTTTGACAAGGTAGTCATTTCTGCTGTGGATAATGGAGAAAACAGCGACTTCACCATTCAGGGCTTTGACTTTATCACCAAGCGCGACGACGCCATCATTGTCAGTAAGGGCGAAGTGAAGGCGGAATCCGGTGCGGACGGCTTCGCAGATGCCTATATGGAAGTCCATGCCGGTTTTGACCTTGAAAGCATTGTCACCAAGGCGAACGGCAATATGGGTGATGACGGCACGGGTACCATTGAGGTGCAGGTGAATGGGGAAACCTATATCGCCACGCTGCAAGTCAGCACCGGGTCATCCTCCGGGGAATCAATCCTGACCGCGACGCTGAGTGGCGGGTCTGGGACCGGTAGCCTTAATGGCCAGCAACTTTTCACCGCAACGCTGGACAAGGACGGCAACTGGAGCATGGAGCAGTACGAGCAGTTCCGTGTGGATAACGGAACCGGCGACTTATCCAACGAGTTTGAGCTTGTGTTTAAGACGGAAGACGCCGACGGCGACACTGCTACAGACTCGGTGAGCGTTCCTTTGGAGATGGCGGAGCAAACAACGAACAAAAGCGGAGCTGCCATCGATAATGGCGATGACACCATCACCATTACCGGCGGCGACGGCGTTGCCGGAACCGTGGCCGCAGGCGACAGCGGCGGCGTGACCGAAGGCCAGCAGGTTGAGGCCAGCTACAATGTCTGCTTCATCCTGGATATGTCCTCCAGCATGGATACAAAGGTGGGCGACAAGCCTTGGGGTTGGGATAATCGCCAGACAAGGCTTGATATTGCTGTGGAGAGCATCCAGAACTTTATCCACAGCATTGAAGGGAACACGGACTTCACCAACGGCAGCGTAACCGTTGCAGTCATTCCTTTTGCCCAACGTGCAGGGAACCCCATCGAAATAACGATTAGCAGGGTGGACGGTGTAACATCCTATAGTTATGGAGGGGATGACAATCTAAGTTTTGCGCAACTCAGCACGAAGTTGGAGCAGGCTATTGACAGCGCATCTGTTGGCAGCGACTCTGTTACGGATTATGGGCCTGCCTTTGAGGCGGCTGCCGACTGGTTTGACGGGCTGGGCAGCAGTGTCGAAAACGCTACAGGGAATATCACGTATTTCCTGACGGACGGGCGTCCTGCTGGTTATGGCACGGATAACGCGTATCAGGACGATTACCAGAAGGCATGGGAAGGTTACCAAAAGCTCCTGGCTGCCCAGGGTAATGGCCATATCGATATCCATGCCATTGGCTTTGGCGATGACCTGTCTGACACGGACATGGAAAACCTTGCCATGTTTGACAACACAAGCCAGGCGGAAGGCGATGCCCATAGTGCCAATGGCTGGTTTGACACTGACAACGGCATCTATGCCCCCAATGGCGTGGAATACCATAAGCCAGCTTTCATTGATACTGACGAAACCTATTATGTCCAGCTCCGAGATGGGCACTGGCAGGAAGTAAGTTATAAAAATCAGGGGACCGAGTGGCGTCCCAATATGCAGTGGGGCTACTACACCGAGGGCAAGCATGGCCGGTGGGAATGGACGCAGGTAAGTGAATCGCAGCTTTATGAGCAGGTTATCACCCCTGCGGAAGGCGGCACCAGCCAGCAGGTGACGGATGCGGACAGCCTGACCGCCGCCTTTGAAAGCGGCTTTAGGCCGGGTGCGCTGGCGGCTGCCGGCAACGACACCATCACGGCGGAAGAGTCCGCTTCGTCCGTCATCGTTTACGGTGACGTGATGAATACGGACATGCTGCTGAACAACCTGAACGGAGCCAGTAGCAACATCGCGGCAGCGCTTGTAGCGGCCGACATCGACTTCGGTTCCGGTTCCAAAGTGTTCCAGTGGCTGGAAGAGCATGGCAACAGCGATCTGCTCAAAGGCACGGACTATGAAGGCTGGTCGCACGGCGATACCGTCAAGTACATGCTGGAACACCATGAAGAGCTTGGCTACGAGACCCGCGTGGACGGCGATGGCAAGCCCTACCTTGTAGATGCGAGCGGCAATGTCCTGAATATGGACGGGACGAGTGCGCACGTCTCCCTGGATGAGCTTACCGGCCGTACCGGTGGCGATGATGTCATTACCGGCAGCGGGGCTGATGACTTTATCTTCGGTCAGGAAGGTGACGACATCATCAGCGGCGGCCTTGGCAATGATGCCCTCTATGGAGGGACGGGCGACGATATCCTCTTTGGTGATGAGGACATATTAAGCTCGGTAAGGGATGTCCTGGGTATTAGTGATGACTCTGACATCATTGGGGCCATAAAAGATACCGCCAATGATGAGGATGCTCTTACAAAGTTTATTAATGCTGTGGAAGGTGCAGGGAATGGCGGCGACGATCAGCTCTTCGGCGGTTCCGGCGATGACCTTCTGTTCGGTATGGGAGGAAATGACTACCTCTCCGGTGGAGAAGGAGAGGATTTCCTCTTCGGCGGTTCTGGAAATGACATCATTGTCTATGACGAGAATGACTATCTGGTGGACGGCGGTTCTGGCATCGACTTTATGGTGTCCGATGACAACACGCTGACGCTGGATGACATTCTGTCCAACAAGGATACCGGTACCGGGCCTCTTGTAAACAGCATTGAAGTGCTCATCACTGGCGAAAAGGCCCTTGACCTGACCAATATAAATCAGCTTGCCGAAAAGTACGGCATCACGCTTGGAGAAAATGCTGACGGTAAGGAAACGCTCTCTCTGGACATGAGCAAATGGACACAGGAGGGCGACAATACCTATACCCTCAAAGAGGGAGGGTTGACTCTGGAAACGAATCTGGAACGGGACATGAACGGGCAGGATGATGCTCAGATTCAGCAGCATATGTTCATCCTCCAGAATGGACAGGGCTCGTAACCTTTTCATATGCGCTGGAGCGGTTCAGAAGAACCGCTCCGGCTTTTTTTACATCTGTTCTCCGGTTCCGGCGGCTCTTTCGATTGCCGGTATATCTCTGGCAGTCATGCCGCGCCGGATCGCGGGCGGCAATATGGACATCCCGTTCCGTCATGTGTCCGGAGTGTGAGGGTATATGCGTATTCTTTTTTGTAATGTCAGTTATCCCGGTAGGTTCGGAAGAATGCCTTCCGACCTGGCTGCCGACCCCACAAACGAGGTGATGTTCCTTTCCTTCCATCCAAAGAAAGATAACGCATCATCCGGCATTATTCACGCCCGTCTGAACCTCAACAGGGATCGCGGACGTATGCCGCGGGGCGACGATACCTTTGTGATGGAATGGGAAAAGATGTTCAGCCTGGGGAAGCAGGCTTTACAGACCTTTCTGCATATTCGAGATTCGGGATTCATTCCTGATATGATATTCGTCTCGTTTTTTGACGGCCCCGCTCTTTTCCTTCGGCACATTTTCCCCCAAGCCTTCATCGTATTCTATTTCAACGGCTTCAGGAGCAAACTCGCCGATGACGGAAAACTGCTGGCTGTCATGGATCTCCAAAGGGCGATGGCCGCGCAGAGTGACCTCTACTTCGTGCGTTCGGAAGTACAGAAAAACTCTTTCCCGCCCGTGCTCCATCCGGTCATCCACGTATGGCCGCCCTATGTGGATACGGCTCTTTTCCACCCCATGCCCCGTGACCTTTCCCTGTTTTTTCCCCATGAAGCACCAAACTCAGACAAGGAACTGGTGACAGGGCACATGAAAGGAACAGGCCGTTCCCAAAAAGAACTGATGTGGGTCATTTTTGATCTGCTTGAATGCCGTCCTCATTGCCTTGCGGCGCTTACGTTTGAGAGCGAAGCGTCCAAAAAGCAATGGCAACAGGTAATATACGCCCTGCCGAAGCATGTGCGGCAACGCATTTTCTTGGCGGGAGGCCTCGACATCGAGAGGTATCATCACCTGTTATGTTGCAGTTCCGTGTATGTTTTTCCCGAATACAGCAATTCTCCGTTACAGGGGATGCTCGAAACCATGAGTTGCGAAACTCTGCTGATGACGCCGGTACAGGAAGGCGCGGATTTTCTTTTCCTGCCGGAAAAAACGATGCTCGCCTACCCTGAAGAGGGCAGGGAAAAACAACGGGAAGCGATCTGCCGCGTCCTTGACCATTTGGAAGAATATGATTCCGTGCGGCAAAAAGGCAGGGAGGTGATCGCGAAAAAATGCGACGAGCGGGTCGTTTTGGGGGAACATCTGGATTTTGTCATGAAAGAGTATGAAAAGTTTACCCGTTTAAGCAGAGTCTGAGTTCCTAAGATAGAAACAGCCACTGGGCAAAGCAAAGCCCACTGGCTGGTCGGATACCCATGAAGACAGCTCCTGCCTACCGCATGTATTTCTTGCTGAACTCTTCCGCACTGAGGGGACGGCTATAAAAATACCCCTGTCCATATTCGCAGCCGAAGGATTTCATCATTTCCGCATGCTCACGGTTTTCTATTCCCTCAACTACAGTAACAATTTTAAGCTGTTGCGCAAGCTGCACAATCTGTTTCAGAACAATCCACCGTTTCGCACCGTCTTTTGGGGATGCTGTACGCAAAAATGCCTGATCTATTTTGAGTTCATCCAATTTTAAGAGATGTAGAGTATTCAGGGAAGAATATCCGCTGCCGAAATCATCCAAAGAAATTTTGAAACCAATTGATTGTAATTGTTCAATTTTAGTGTTGAGCTTTTCCAGATTGTTAACCATTACCCCTTCCAAAATTTCCAGGACAATGAACTTGGCAGGCACCTGGTATTTGGTGAGGAGTTGTTTCAAGTTCTCAACATAATCCTCATCCATAAAAAGAAGTCTGGTTTGATTGACCGAAATAGGAATGGGCGGAACCCCGCTGTCAATCCATTCCCGAATTTGTTTGCAAGCGCATTCAGTCATATACAAATCTAGCTTGCCACAAAATCCATTGGACTCGAACACTGGAATAAATTCACCGGGATAAACAAGCCCTCCCTCGTTAGTTTGCCAGCGAACCAAAGCTTCCGCTCCAGACACGGAACTATCAGCCAAACGAACCTTCGGTTGGAGATATAATTTGAACTCCTTGTTTTCCAGTGCGTGTTCCATATGGCTTTCTACATAATTATTTCTAAGCTCCACCTTATGAATGTCTTCATCATAAAAATGGATACGCTCCTTAGTGTTTTCCCGTATAAACTTTTGTGCTAACAGAGCCTGATGTGGATTTCCATGAATTGCGACTCCACAGTAAATATTTATATCGTATCCATTCTTGTTTTTACGAGAATACTCACTCATAGAAGAGGATATATCATCCATCCTGTTTTTTATTCGCACTTTATCAGTATCTTGCATCAAAATATAGAACTGATCCGCATTTTCCCGACAAAAAAATTCATTATCAGCTATGCTTGAGCGAATTTTTTTACAAAGTTCATTCAAAATGAGATCGGCATATTTTTTCCCAAAAAGCTCATTAAAGAATTTAAAATTCAATATATTAACTGTAACGATGGAATATTCTTTTGTGTGCTTGGCACATTCCTCAAAACGCTGTTCAAAACGTATATAATTTTCCGCCCCTGTGACTTTATCAAAATAGGCAATTTTTATAAGATTATTACCATTCTTACGAATTATAATATACCCATATATTATCAAAGCTATTGACAACAAAAGAACAAACAGAAACCCTCCGGCAATAGTAAAAATAATGGAAACTACTTGATGCAGATGGCCCCATTCTGTATTGGCACAGAGCAAATACCAGCCATTCAATCC
>NZ_DBMAFI010000093.1:0-10608 GCF_057864385.1 Bilophila sp.
TGCCGATAGAGGCTATGACAGCAACAGTTTCATTGAATATATAGAAGAACATGGTATGGAAGCGGTAATTCCACCACGCAAAAATTGAAAAATCCAAAGAGGATATGACCATTATTTATACCGCTACAGACATCTGATTGAAAACTCTTTTGCTGGGTTAAATAAACGGCGTGGAATTGCAACGAGATACGCGAAAATACAGCATCTTTTTTGGTGGCAGTCCATATAAGATGTATTACCATTTGGGCAAATATTTATTGACGACATGCCTTAGAGCCAAGCTACAGACCACACTCCTTCATCCTACGCCAAAGTGTCGTACGAGATATGCCCAAGGCCTCCGCTGCAAGCGTTTTATTGTACTTGCATTTCTGTAGTATCTCCTGCAAGTCGGCGCATTCCCCTTGCCCGCCTGTTCCCAAATCAGAAAGAGAAGAACCCACATCGCCTAGTATGTCCGCATCAAAAAGAATATCTTCTGCACTAATAACGGGATGCATCGTCATCACGACGGCCCTGTCCACAACATGAAGGAGTTCACGTACGTTTCCCGGCCATGAGTTGTGCTCAAGTTTTTTTATCGCCGAGCGCGCCATGATTACTTTCTTTTGCCTGCTTTCATTGATCTTCCGCAGATAGGAATGCACAATGACGCGGATATCCTCTTTCCGGGCGCTCAATGGAGGAATTTTGAGCAGTAACGTATTGATCCTGTAAAAAAGATCCCGCCTAAAGTCACCTCTGTTGGCCATATCAAAAATATTTCTGTTCGTCGCACAGATGATACGTACATTTACATGGACGAAGCGGGTACTCCCCAGACGCGTGACGACCTTATCCTGAAGGACACGCAACAACCTCGACTGAAGGCGTAAAGGCATTTCCCCAATCTCATCAAGAAAAAGAGTACCGCCATGAGCCAGCTCAAACAGCCCGGTTTTACCCCCTCTCCGTGCCCCCGTGAAAGCCCCCTCCTCATAGCCAAAGAGTTCGCTTTCCAGCAAATTTTCGGGTACGGCCGCACAGTTAATAGAAATAAAGGCCGATTCCCTCCGTTTGCTCTGCACATGTATGGCTTGGGCAAACATTTCCTTTCCCGTGCCTGTGTCACCGAGAAGAAGGACGGGGCTGTCACTTTCCGCGAACTGTATGCCCATCTGCCGAGCCTGCTTGATTGCCGGACTTTCCCCAACAATATCGCTGAAGCTAAAAAAAGTTATCTTTCCGTTTTCATATAGGCTCTGCCTGACTTTCCTTTCTTTCTTTTGAATATCTACAATATTTGTCAAACTTATTACATAGCCATTAAAATTTCCTTTAATATTTATATCAACAGCCGTAAAAAGGAATTCTCTTTTTACGGCATCTTTGACAATAACCTCTTCCAGAAAACTACTATTCCCATATATGATATGTTCAAAATCGATCTTTGGAAAGATTTGTGAAAAATCTATGCCTATTATTTGTTCACTTATTATATTAAATACAGAGCTTGCTTTATCATTTGCATAAATTATTTTATTCTTTTTATCAATAACAATAATTATATTTGGATTAATATTTAAAACGGTGTTGATGAAATCCCTTCGCTGGGTATTTAATAAATCCATTTCAATAATGTGCTTGGCCTCAAGAAAAACCCTGTGTATGGATTCCTGATTTTCAGAGAGTAAGGGGATGGCGTGAAATCCCTGCTCCTTTGCCTTGCTGATCAGGCCATATCCACCGACGAGGAGGGCGATGCCCTCTTCCTGAGCCTTTTGCAGGGCTACCGCGATATTATTCCTGTCTTCAACCTCAAGCCTGTACCCCCTCAATCCCAAGAGCTGGGCGATACGCATAAACTTGAGGCCCTGTCCGGGAAAACAAAGATGTCCCACACGCATATTCGTATTCTGATACGGCAGGAGTGTTTCAAAAAAATTTTCAGATGAATACTCGATAGAAAGGATGGGCACTGAGGTCAAGTTCCTAAGAATATGCACTGCATGTCCACGTGTCGCCAAAATTTTTATTTTTTCAGTATTGATCATGTGCAGTGCGACTTCCACATCATTGTCAAATTCCGATACGGCGATGCATGTACGTACCTTAAGCTGACGAGCCATTTCCTCAGCATATTTCGCAAGAGTCTTGAATGGGGTAACGACACAAAAATCAGCAGGTTGTTCGCCAACATATGTAATTGATTCACAGAGATCAGAAAGCATCAAGACCTCCTTCGGGGAGTATTCGGAACTGATATGCAGTAATCGTTAGTTTTATAAACATTATGTTTCAATATAATATTTCATTTTTATAAATACAAATCAATATGTTATTTTGTATTTTTGAAACATTTCGTTCATTTTCTCATATACATATTTATAACATATTGAAATATTATATATTTATAATTGGCACACTTATTGATGTTAGTGAAAAAGTTCCTATGTGTGGAACCCGCACATAATTCCATTCTTTCAAGACAGATACTCTTGGAGGTTATTATGATTCAAGGCAACTGGTGGAAGTGGGCTCTCAGTCTCGGATTGCCTACAATCGTCTTTTTCGCTACTCCAGAAATGGAGATAGCCAGTCCCAACACACCGCTTTTTTTTGCAATTACGCTATGGGCCGTTATAGCATGGGCCATTGAAGTTCTGCCGTCCGCAGTCATTGCCGCCATTCTGACGTTTCTGTATGCCCTGTTTGTTACAAAGCCTGCCGTTGCATTCTCAAGCTGGTGTACTTTCCTACCATGGATGTGTTTTTCAGCTCTCATTATCGCACAGGTGCTGAACCGTACCGGATTGGGCAAGCGTATCGCACTCCACAGCATGCTCCTCATGGGGTCCTCTTTCACAAAGACGCTGATCGGCCTCATGTGCGCCGGTGTCATTATGACCCTGCTCGTTCCTTCAGGCTTGGCCCGTACAGTCATCTTTGTGGCTATCGCCCAAGGCCTGATCGAAGCATTGAACGTGGATACCAAGTCGCGCATGTCGTCAGCCCTGATCATGGGCGGCTATTTTGCTGCCATCGCCCCCGGCCTGTTCTGCCTTACCGGTACGGAAATGAACCTTCTCGCTTTGCAGGTCATTTCCGACACCACGGGGGTTTCCGTGGAGTACATTGATTTCATTGTCCAGATGGCCCCATTTTCCGTTTTCTATATGGCCTTTTCCATCATGATGATTTTCATCATCCGCGGAAAGGAGAGGCTGCAAAATGAAGATGACCTCAAGACAGTGCTTGCTGGGCGCCTGAAGGAAATGGGCCCCATCACGGCTGAAGAAATCAAGATATTCCTAGTACTGCTCGTCGGGTTCACCGCTTTCGTTACCGAACAATGGCATCATCTCCCCGGTGCCTTCGTCTTTGCCCTCGTCGGCATGGCCTGCTTCATGCCCGGCATGAACCTCGCCAGCGAACAAGATCTGCGCAAGATTAATCTCTCTTTCCTCATTTTTCTGGCGGCCTGCATGTCCATCGGCGCCGTAGCTCAAGATCTCAATATCCCCAAGTGGATCTCCGCCCATATGTCCTCTCTGTTTGAAGGGCGTGACGCCGTTATGGCCATCAGTTTCTCCTACATGCTGGGCGTAGTTGTGAATTTCCTTATGACCCCCATGGCTGCGGTCGGCGCACTGGGAAGCCCCCTTGCACAGCTGGCGGTAACCCTTGGATTGGATCCTTACACGCTGGTCTATTCACTTCTCTATGGGCTGGATCAGCTCCTCTTCCCCTATGAAATAGGCTATCTCCTGTACACGTTTATGAGTGGAGCCGTCACCCTGCGCCATATCATGGGGGCTTTCGCCATCCGCATGGTTGCCTTTGCCCTGTTCATCCCCTTGATACTCGTACCTTACTGGAAGCTTATTGGATTTCTCAAGTAATCAGGTGAAAGCAATGGATATTATAGACTGCAGGTACAGGCCCAATACTCCGGTATGGATGGAAACCTTCACCCGGAACCCCGTCTATGAAGAGTATGTGAAACGGACTGGTTTTGATAAAAAACCTACCCAATCCCTTGCCGGTTGCGCCGCCCAACTCGCATCGCTCGGCATCGGTAAGGCACTTGTTTCGGGCAGGGACATCGAAAGCACCTATGCCGCTCCCGCGTCCAATGATCTGGTCGATGCTTGTGTTGCCGCCTATCCATCCCTGTTCATTGGTATCCACGGCTATGATCCCCATAAGGGAATGAAGGCCTACAAAGCCATCTGCCAAGCCATCCGCGAACGGCGCAGCAGGGGGGCGTCTATAGAACCGTCCATGGCCCACTGCCCTATGGACGACGCCAAGTATTATCCGCTGTACGCCCTATGCTGCGATCATGACTTGCCGGTATTGGTGACCGCCGGCCTTTCTCCCAACATGCCCAAAGTGCTCCTCTCTCCCTCTTCGCCGCTTGCCTTGGATAAAGTGGCCACCGACTTCCCGGATCTGCGTATCCTGATAAGCCACGGAGGATACCCATGGGTGAATGAGACCATCGCGGTCTGCCTGCGCCACCGCAACATATACATCGACTTTTCCTCATCCATCAACAAGCCTATGGGGGAAGAGTACATCAAGGCAGCCAATGGCTGCTTGGCCGACAAGTTTGTCTTCTCCAGCGCCAACCCTTTTGTAGATGTCGCCAACGCACTGGAACAAGTCAAACACATTGGCCTGAGCCAAGAAAACTTGGAAAACATGCTCTCTAAAAATGCCTTGCGTCTCCTTGGGAGCGCCTTGGAAACCGTGTAAGGAGCCATAAGATGACAGCCCGCACCATTTATGCCCTGACAGCCGGCCATAAACCCGTCGTCGTCACCAACCATTTCTATATGCGCCCCGATATCCGCGACTCCCTATACACCCAGTTCTTTTTCTGGTGCATCATGGACGAAAAGGAAGGCCCCATCCTTGTTGATCAATCCTTCACACAGCAATGCCTTGACGAGATGAATATCACTCATACCGTCAAGGAACATCCCTTGGAGATGCTTGCACGCATCGGTGTCAAGCCTGAGGATGTCCGGCATGTCATCCTCTCCCACCTGCACTGGGATCACTACGCCGGGGATACTTTCTATCCCAATGCCCGATACTATGTTCACCAAAAAGAAATAGAATATGTAACCGGTCCTTTAATGCGTTTCCACACTTATGCCCAACATTACAATTTTAAAGCTATAGAAAATCTGCTCCACATGCAATTCTCTGGACGCGTCGAGCTGCTGCAGGGCGACAGTGAGCCCCTCTGTGACGGCATTACCTGCATTAGGATGGGCGGCCATACTCCCGGACTGCTCTCCATAGCTGTAGAAACAGGTAAAAATACGAAAATCATATGCAGCGATGTTATCCCTAGATACCAAAATATTTCCGAAATGACGCCGTGTGGCATTCATTATAATGTCACTGAGGCGCTGATGGCTCTCGAAAAGATCGAAAGTATCGCCAAAAGCACGGAGAACATCCTTCCTGGCCACGATCCAGAAATCACGGCACGGTATCCCCAAACGGCTCCCGGCGTATATCGCGTTTCATGAGGAAAGCTCATGAAATACATCACATTGCTTCCAGCCCGTATGGGAAGGCTGGAGCTGCGTAACCGTATCGTCTTTCCGGCTATGGTCACCAACTACTGTTCCGTGCGTGGGGAAGTGACCGATCGGCTGATAGCCTATCATCAGGAGCGGGCCAGAGGGGGTGCAGGGCTCATCATTACGGAAGCCACCTATATCTCCCCCGACGGTAAAAGCTTCCCCCATCAGCTTAGTATCGCTGAAGATGGCCTTTTGCCCGGATTACGCCGTTTGGCTGAAGGAGTGCATGCCGCTGGCGCCCGCATAGCCGTACAGCTCTGTCATGCGGGCCGGCAGACATCCAGAGCCGTCTCCGGCCTCCCCCTCATAGCACCTTCGGCCATGCGCTTCGGCGATGACGTTACCCACGCCATGCGGCAGGAGGATATCGAAAGGGTTATCGGCGAGTACGCTCGCGCCTCCGTACGTGCACGGGAGGCTGGATTTGACGCTGTGGAACTTCATGCCGGCAACGGTTACCTGCCGCAACAATTCCTATCTCCACTCACTAATTTCCGTCAGGACAACTACGGAGGCAGCCTAGAAAACCGTATCCGTTTCAGCATTGAAACCGTACGAGCCGTTCGGGCTGCTGTAGGACAGGATTTTCCCATCATTTTGAGACTCGGCGTTGCAGAACCCATCGCCGGGGGGCTGACGCTGGAAGAAGGCTTGACCGCGGCCCGTATCCTTGCTCGTGAGGATATCGACGCCATTGACGTGACGGCTGGCATGAGGGAAGGCGGCATGTGGGTCACGCCGCCTCTGACCCTGCCCCACGGTACGCATATCGCAAAGGCCGCCGCCGTCCGCCAGAGAATCAGTGCACGAAAGCCTGTCATAGGGATCGGTAGGATTACCTCCATCGCCTTGGCCGATTCCTTCATCAAAGAAGGAAAGGCGGACTTTGTCGTCATGGGCCGGGCATTGTTGGCAGATCCTGAACTGCCGCTCAAGACACTCCAAGAAAGAGGGGAGGACATCCGTCCCTGCATTGGTTGCAATGAAGGCTGTATCGGCCGCCTAGCTCGTGGTCTCGACATCACCTGTGCCGTCAATCCCACGGTAGGCAACGAGTATTGCAAACGGCAAACTACCACCTCCACTCCCTTGAAGGTTCTTGTTGTCGGAGCCGGGCCGGCAGGGCTTGTCGCGGCATGCGCAACAAGGCAACGTGGCCATATAGTCACCGTCATGGAAAAAGAACCCGTCTGCGGAGGCAAACTCCGAATTGCCGCCCTCCCCCCGTTCAAGCAGGAACTTTTTACCTATGTAACCTATTTAGAAAAACGCGCCCGGAAGCTGGGTGTAACAATATGTTGCGGCACGGAAGCCACCCCCCGGACAGTTGTCGACCTGAAGCCGGACGTCATTCTACTGGCTACAGGTGCCGAACCGCATATTCCTCCTATCCCCGGCCTCACCCCGGACAATGTTCTTCTTGCCGAACAAGCCCTACAGCAGGACAACCGAACTCCCGACGGCACAATTCTTATCATCGGCGGGGGGCTTGCAGGCTGTGAAACGGCACTCCATCTCGCCCAAAAGGGTTACCCCCCTCTAGTGGTCGAAATGCGTGAAGCTCTCTGCATAGACACCGAACCACGCTCAAGGGCCGTGCTGCTCAACCATTTGGAAGAGTACGGCGTGCGATCCATGCTTTCCTGCCGAATTTCCAGTATCGACGAACATGGTGCTACCATTTGCAGGCAAGGTCAGGAAGAAAAAATCATCTGTTCCGGCATCATCCTAGCCACAGGTTACACACCTAGAACACAACTTGCCGACGCTCTGGCAAACAAGGGGATTCGTTTCTACAGTATCGGTGACTGCAATAATGGTACCCGAATCTACGATGCCGTGTGGAAGGCAAACTCTATTGCTGAAATGCTTTGAACACACACATTACAATATCACCATCAGGAGACCCCATAGAAATGAAACAATTCGTCTGCAAACCGTTTATACACATGTTTTCCACCTGCAGTGCATTCCTTTCTGAATTCAATGTCTGCGAAGACGATATTATTGTCAGCAATGCCTATATATTTAGGCCCGCTTTTGAACATCTCGGCTGCCGGGCCCAAACGCTTTTCCTTGAAGACTACGGACAGGGAGAGCCCAGCGACATCATGGTGGATGCCCTATTGGCCTCTGCCGCCACACGCACCTTTCACAGGATCATTGCCATCGGCGGAGGTTCTGTCATAGACGTCGCCAAATTGCTTGCCGTAGCCCCTGTGGGCAGCAATACGGACTCTCTCTTTACGGAAAAAAATCTGCGGCAGGAAAAAGAACTCATTATCTTGCCTACCACATGTGGTACCGGCAGCGAAGTGACCAACATCGCCATCGTCAACCGCACCCGTCTCGGCACCAAGATGGGCATCGCCGACGACAGCCTGTATGCACGCCATGCCGTGTTGGTGCCGGAACTGCTTGAAAACCTACCCTACCCTGTCTTTGCCACGAGTTCACTTGATGCTTTGGTTCATGCTGTGGAGTCTTTTCTGTCTCCGGCAGCAAGCCCCTTCACTCGAATGTTTGCCAAAGAAGCTATCCATCTCATTTTGAACGGCTACGACAAAATCCGACGGGACAAAGGATGTCTGAAAAAACAGCTCAACGACTTTCTTCTGGCAAGTACTTACGCGGGGCTCTCCTTTGGGGTAGCTGGCTGTGCCACGGTGCATGCTTTAAGCTATCCCTTGGGTGCCCTATTTCATATCCCCCACGGTGAGTCCAACTACGCGGTCTTTTCTGGCGTATTACGGCATTATGAAAAAAGGAACGCAAAGGATTTCTCTTCCCTACTGACCATCTTGGCTTTGGAACTGTCTTGTTCTCCCAAGAAAACCCTAGATGCCCTCGACGATATATTGCAGGCTATCTATCCACGCAAAAGGCTTTCAGAATACGGGATGGCAGCCATACAGATAAAAAATTTTGCAGAAACTGTGCTCCAAACACAACAGAGGTTGCTGGTCAACAGTCCAGAAAAAATATCTGCTGCCGATATATGTGCCATCTATGCTGATTTACTGTAGTTCTCCTTTAGCAGGGCATCCGGAAAAATATTCAATATCTTCCGAATGTTCTGCCTTTTATAAATTTCAAGGAATTACTTTTAGGACAATTAATAAATGATGGAGCAATAGGAACAATTCAAAATACTTCAATCCAGTTCAAAATTCAGGATGTATTTCAAAAATTAGAATTTAAATATTTTATCTTATCAAAATATATAAATACTTTTTATCTAATAAAAACAGAACATACTATACAAAATAAACATAATATTTAGAATATATGTTAACTAATGACAAAATAATAAATATATTTAAAAAAATATTTACATTCTATTAACATTAAAATTAATATACTTATCTTTAGTCACAAACATGAAACACCATATAATTTATAAAAACTTACAGATATTCATAACACGAAAAAACTATACCTAGATGGCCGCTTTATTCAATGCTTGAAAGCCGCCAACAAACCGAAAAAATATGCAAATGGGGATTATTCTTGTTCATTTCGGCCAGCGGCAAAAATTCCGGCAGAGGGCATACTACTTCAACAAAAAAATCAAGCTCCTTTCCTTCAGTGAATATTCCCAAATACCACTTCATACCGTACGGCAACACAGAAATGCCCCCGAAAATTATTTAATGAGGTATTATTAATGCAGAATATTAAACGGATGAAAGAGAACTGCAACGCCGACTGACGGCATTCGGTATGAAACTAGACATGTAAGGGAGGTGTCGGCAGTAGCTTTTTCCTCCGCCATTGTTGCCTATCTTCGCAACAAAAATACGAATATTCTACTTGTGGATACCGATACCGACACACCGGACGTACTCAAGATGCATAAATGTTTTCCCCGTCGAATCTACCCTGCCGTCTAAACACTCTAGGCCGTGTCGTCATATCACATATAACTATATGAAATCATTAAAAACAACTTTTACAACCTAAAAATAATTAAATAATTTCAATAAATTACATCTAATTGAAGATACAACCTAGACAGCACTGACAAGTGGACTATCCTGCAGGACACTTGCAGAACTACCAAGGCTATGTCGTAGTCATCAATGCCGCCGCCCGTACCAAGACCAGCACGGCCAGTTACGGTGGCATCATGAAGGAAGCCCTGCGGGAAATGCGCGAGCTGACTGTGTTCTGAATAATCAACCGGCACCGCGATTCCATAGAGCTTTTATATTCCTTTCAGGAAAGTGCCTACCGACGTACCTATCCACGTCTGTCGAAATCTGTACTTCGATAAACCGCAGCGTTTTGAGATGTACCATACTTCCAACGCACGGGAACCGGTTGAGAAAATGGTATAACGCTGGACTTTCCGGCTGTCGGCACCTGTGTGACCGACTCGTTCTATTTCAAACGGATGCCCAACCACGGCGCTCGCCCTAAAACGCTACGAAATACGTGTGGAATTGCAGCATTGGCGGATAGTCCACGCGAAAATGTATGAAGCAGTCACATGAAAAGCATCATGAACATGGCTGATATGTGATCGATCTCGGCAAAGCATACGGGAGGAAGCCGTCTGAAACGGAAGCGGCCCGTCCGCGTAATGTTAGCAACAGATTGAGAATCTTCGGAAAGACAACGCTTCTGATCGCCAATGGCCGCGATGGAACATCAGCACATTTAACATTGCCGGAGAAAATCGCCGGAGCGTCCAGAACCATTATGGACGGTATGGCCGCTGTCGCTGAAAAAACTGCCGCAATCCAAGCTCACAGGTAGTGTGGTGAAGGAAGCGAAGCCCCCTGCCTCAAAGATTCAATTAGCAGGCTGGTACCGATGGGGTTGATTGCCCTAGTTTACCTGCTGGCCTACGGGAACCTGCTATTCTAGATAGGCTTCCGCATCGACACCGGCAAAGATATTCCTCTCAAGTTGGTGCTGCACCCGCCCTCCGGCTAGTTTATCAGCGGCAGTATTGAGTACCAGCCTATTTTTCTCCTCGTCAGCAAAGATATTCAACAAAAAAGGAATGGTGGGAAAC
>NZ_DBMAFI010000094.1:0-10424 GCF_057864385.1 Bilophila sp.
CCGATTTTCCCCACTACAGCCATATCATCACGGTAAATCATTGACCTCTAGCATGGGAGCCGCTTTTCTATACCCCAAGGGCCGAAACGCCTCCGCCCCAGCAGGCCGGGGATTCCGGCCGTTCGCCCTCTACCCCGACAGGAGGTTCTCTCATGATCAATCCGAAACAGGTTGTCCCCGCCATCGTTGCCGTTACGCTGCTTTCCTTGGCTCCGGCGGCGGAAGCCCTCGCCATAGAAGAACATGCGCAAGCGACCAAGCCTACCGCTGCGGCGGGTAAGCCGGCGGCAGCCAAACCCGCTGAAGCCAAAGCGGACGCCCCAAAAGATGCCAAGGCCGACGCAAAGACACAGGCTCCGGCTTCCGCAGATCCGGCGAAGGAAACCCCGCCCCCCTCAGTTGAGCAGGCCCAAAAAGCCTACGACAACGGCAGCTACGAAGAAGCGTTCATTATCGTGGAGCCGCTCGCCAAACTGGAGCACCCCGACGCCGAATACCTGCTCGGCCTGATGTATGAACTGGGCCACGGGGTAAAGAAGGATACGGAACAAGCCGCCGCGCTGTTCACATCAGCCGCCAATCAGGGCTATGCCGCCGCTCAGGCCAAGCTTGGGCAACTCCATATGGAAGGCAAAAAAGATTACGCCTCAGCCATGAGCTGGTTCCAGAAAGCGGCTGATCAGGGCTATGCCCTCGCCTACAGCGCCATCGGCGATCTGTATGCCAAGGGCTACGGCGTGGGCCAAGATAAGGGTAAGGCGCTCGGCTACTATGAGAAAGCCGCTGACGCCGGCGATGCCGACGCTTGTCTGCACCTCGGCCAAATGTACGAACAAGGTAAGGACGTTAAGGCCGATCCGGTACAGGCCGCCGTCTGGTACAAGAAGGGCGCGGCTCTCGGCAGCGCCGAATGTGCCGCCGCCCTGAAACGCCTCAACGATCAGAAAGCATAGGACGCATCGGGAAGCGGGAGCCTTTCGGAAAGGCTCTGTCATGGCATATGGCTGTTTTGTCTCCACAGCATGGTGAAAGTAATGGATTTTTATCCATTTTTTCTGCCAGTGGACTCCATGCTTGGGGTATTTTATCGGTTATTCCTGTGGAACTTCAAGAAATCAGGCATCAACCATTTCCTATGGCGCAGCCTTCGGAAACAGGCATCCTGATGCTTCTATCTATCTTACGTAGCTGATTTTTTATTCATGCCGCGTTTGCGTTTTCCGGGCCAAGGCGATCCGGCCTTCCCGCACGCTTTCCGAAAAAAACGGCATTCATCCCGGCTGGAACAGGCATCTTCCGCGCAGCCGCCCCGCCCGCCGATACGTTTGCGGGCGGAATCCGGGGGAGGGGCTTTCCGTAGAAAGCTTCCTCCCCCGGATGTCCTCCGCAGCCGATTTTTTGCCCTTTGCGGCTTGACGTTACGCGCCAGTGTCGTATGTTGTGCTGCGCCACGGGTCATTCTCCGTGGCGGATTCAGTCAAAAGGATGCGCACATGGGCAAAAGTCTCATTATCGTCGAATCTCCCGCCAAGGTGAAGACCATCAAAAAATTTCTGGGCCCCGGCTATCTGGTGCAAGCCAGCGTGGGCCATATCCGGGATCTTCCCAAAAGCAGCATCGGCGTGGATGAAGCCAACGATTTCGCCCCGGAATACGAAATCATCCAAGGCAAGGAAAAGGTCGTGCAGTCCCTGCGCGATGCGGCCTCCAAGGTGGACACCGTTTTCCTCGCCCCCGACCCCGACCGCGAAGGGGAAGCCATCGCGTGGCACGTCGCCGAGCTCTTGAAGGACAAGAATCCGAACATCAAGCGTATCCAGTTCAACGAAATCACCTCCCGCGCCGTACATGAGGCGCTGGATCATCCGCGCGACCTCAACGCCAACCTGTTTGACGCGCAGCAGGCCCGCCGCGTGCTCGACCGCCTCGTGGGATACAAGATCTCCCCGCTCCTCTGGAAAAACGTCAAACGCGGCATCTCCGCCGGGCGCGTCCAGTCCGTGGCCCTGCGCCTCATCGTCGAGCGCGAAGAGGAGCGGCAGGCTTTCGTGCCCGAAGAATACTGGCTGTTCAAGGCGATCCTTGAAGGCAGCGTCCCGCCGCCGTTCAAGGCCGAGCTCTGGAAAGTCGAAGGCAAGAAGCCGACCATCCCCAATGCCGAAACCGCCGATGCGCTCGAAAAGGCGATGAAGGGAGCCCCGTTCACGGTTTCAGCCATCGAGGAAAAGGAACGCAGCCGCGCGCCCATGCCTCCGTTCATCACGTCCACGCTCCAGCAGGCAGCCAACCAACGCCTCAGCTATCCCGCCAAGCGCACGATGAACATTGCCCAGCGCCTCTATGAAGGCCTTGAACTTGGCGATCGCGGCACGGTGGCGCTCATCACCTACATGCGTACCGACTCCGTGCGCATTGCGGACGAAGCGCAGAAAGCGGCGGCGGACTTCATCGAAAACCGCTTCGGCAAGGACTACCTCGCCCCCGGCGGCAAACGAAATTTCAAGACCAAGTCCGACGCGCAGGACGCCCACGAAGCCATCCGGCCCGTCGATGTGACCCTCACGCCCGAAGACGTCAAGCCCTACCTCGCTCCGGATCAGTATCAGGTTTACCGGCTCATCTGGTCGCGCTTCGTCGCTTCCCAGATGGCGGCGGCCCGCTTCCACGACACGACCGTAACCATCGACAACGGCCCGGTTCAATGGCGTTCCAAGGGCGAGCGCCTGTTGTTCCCCGGCTTCCTTGCGGTCATGCCGCGCGGCAAGGATGAGGAAGGCGTGGAGCTGCCCGCCCTTACCAAGGGCGAAACGCTCAAGCTCAACAGCCTGACCAAAGAGCAGAAGTTCACCCAGCCCGCCCCGCGCTTCACCGAAGCCTCGCTGGTGCGCGAACTGGAAGAGCTCGGTATAGGCCGCCCCTCCACCTATGCCTCGATCATCTCCACCCTTCAGGATCGCGACTATGTGACGCTGGAGGAAAAGCATTTCGCGCCCACGGACTTGGGCCGCGTGGTGTGCGACCGTCTGCGCGAGCACTTCAAGACGCTCATGGACGTGGGTTTCACCGCGCACATGGAAGAATTGCTCGACAAGGTGGCCGAAGGCCGGCAGGACTGGGTGGCCCTGCTCCGCAACTTCAACAACGATTTCGATCCCACGCTGCTCGAAGCCGCCAAGAGCATGGGCAAGGCCAAAACCGACACGGTGACGGATATCCCCTGCCCTGAGTGCGGCAAGCCGCTGGCCGTGAAGTTCGGCAAAACCGGGCAGTTCCTCGCGTGTACCGGCTACCCCGCGTGCCGGTATACCTCGAACTACACCCGCGACGAGCAAGGGAAGATCCACCTTCAGGAAAAGGTCAAGCCGGAGTTTGAAAAAGTCGGAACCTGCCCCGAATGCGGCAAGGATCTCGTGCTCAAGCGCTCCCGCACCGGCAGCCGCTTCATTGCCTGCTCAGGATACCCGGACTGCAAGCACGCCGAGCCCTACTCCACCGGCGTCCCCTGCCCCCGTGAAGGCTGCAACGGCGTGCTTGTGGAAAAGAGCTCCAAGCGCGGCAAGATATTCTACTCGTGCAGCAACTACCCCCAGTGCGATTATGCCCTGTGGGACTGGCCCATCGCCGAGCCCTGCCCGGAATGCGGCTCCCCGCTGCTGGTGATGAAAAATACCAAGGCCAAGGGCAAGTTCATCGCCTGCCCCGAAAAGACCTGCAAATACACGCGCCCCATCGAAGGCGGCAGCGAAGACGACGCGGAATAGTTTCCGTTTGACGGGAAAACGGGGCCGGGGTGACGGGCGCTTGCGGCGCTTTCCCCCGGCCTTTATCGGGATGCGCCTTTATCCGCAAGGCTGTGTCATAGAAAATGGTTGATGCTTTTTTCCTTGAAGTTTCAAAGGAATAACCAGCAAAACGCCTTAGCCATAGGTTTCGCCAAGGGGAAAACTGGAGAAAAAGGCTGTATTTTCACCACACTGTGGGATGAAACAACCGCATACTATGACAGAGCCATCCGCAAAAACTTTGCTGCGCGGCGTGGCATCGGCCGCATGGCCCCCGGCCTCGCCATTTGCATTTTATTCAAAAACTACTTCATATTACTCAAAAAAGAACTGGCAAAGGCGCTTTTCGGAGGCCGTTTTTCCGCCATTGAGCGGTATTTGCACGAACGGCGGGTTCAGGCTATAGTCATGCAGTTTATCCTGATCGCCAAGGATATGCCAAACCTACAAGCCGCAACCGGCCTGCCCTGTTCCGGCTCTCTTTTCCCACGCGGAACGGAGCAGCCGTTAATCTGAGCGTCGGCAGCCGTTTGTCATAGAGAGGGAGATTTCAATATGCCCATCAAAACATTTCCCATCGGGCCGCTTGAAACCAACTGCCACATCGTCATCAGCGGCCCGGACGCCGTCGCCGTCGATCCGGGCGGGGATTTGAGCAACGGCCTCGGTGAAGTCCTCGCCCTGCTCAAGGAACAAAACCTCACGCTTCGGGCCATCCTGTGCACACATTTCCACTTCGACCATCTGTATGGCGTGGCGGCCCTGCATGAAGCGACCGGCGCCCCGGTCTACGGCCCCGCCGGGGACGCCTCCCTGCTCGGCACCGAGCTCGGCGGCAGCGGCGCATGGGGCTTCCCTCCGGTAACGACGTTCCAATGGGAAGATCTGAAGGAAGGCCCGCACACCTTCGGCTCGATCAAGTGTGAAGTGCTCACCACGCCCGGCCACACGCCCGGCAGCCTTTCCATCTATTTCCCGGAACTGAACAGCATCATGACCGGCGACCTGCTCTTCTACCACTCCGTCGGGCGCACGGACTTCCCCGGCAGCAGCCAGGAAGCCCTGCGCAAGTCGCTGCACAAGAAGATCTTCATCCTCCCTCAGGAAACCGAGGTGTATCCGGGCCACGGCCCCAACACCAACGTGGGCGAAGAACTCGCCAACAACCCGTACCTCTGGCTCTAACGGAACCGCCTTCCTCCCCGGTCCGCGGCCCCGAAAGCATATTCCTCATCTCATTGGAGAGATTTCATGGCTCAGCAGAGAAACATCAAGAAAGTGGTGCTCGCCTATTCCGGCGGGCTGGACACCTCCGTTATCCTCAAGTGGCTTCAGGTGAACTACGGCTGCGAAGTGATCACCATGACCGCCGACGTGGGGCAGGAAGACGACCTGAACGGCGTGGATGAAAAAGCCCTCAGGACCGGCGCGACCAAGGCCTATATCGAAGACCTGCGCGAAGAGTTCGCCAAGGACTTCATTTTCCCCATGCTCCGCTCCGGCGCCCTGTATGAGGGCCGCTACCTGCTCGGCACTTCCGTGGCCCGCCCGCTGATCACCAAGCGCCTCGTGGAAATCGCCCGTGCCGAAGGTGCCGACGCCCTCGCCCACGGCGCGACCGGCAAAGGCAACGATCAGGTGCGCTTCGAGCTGTCCGCCGCCGCCCTCGCGCCCGACCTGCGCGTGATCGCCCCTTGGCGCGAATGGGATCTGATGTCCCGTACCGCCCTGAACTTCTTCGCGGAACAGCACAACATCCCGATCTCCTCCGGCGCGAAGCACTACAGCATGGACCGCAACATGCTCCATTGCAGCTTTGAAGGCGGCGAACTTGAAGATCCGTGGGAAGAACCCCTCGAAGCCTCCCACATCATGGCCGTCCCGTTCGAGAAGGCCCCCGATGAACCCGAATACGTCACCATCACCTTCGAGCACGGCGATCCGGTTGCCGTGAACGGCGAAGCCATGTCGCCCGCCCAGATCATGGTGAAGCTGAACGAACTCGGCCGCAAGCACGGCATCGGCCGCGTGGACATGGTCGAGAACCGCTTTGTGGGCATCAAGTCCCGCGGCGTGTACGAGACCCCCGGCGGCACCATCATCTACGTGGCCCACAAGGACCTCGAAGGCATCACTATGGAACGCGAAACCATGCACATCCGCGACATGATGATGCCCTCCTACGCCGGAGCCATCTACAACGGTTTCTGGTATTCCCCCGAACGCGAAGCCATGCAGGCCTTCATCGACAAGTCGCAGGAACGCGTTTCCGGCACCGTGCGCCTGAAGCTCTACAAAGGCAACGCGTGGCCCGTCGGCCGCGAATCCAAGAACACCCTCTACTGCGCCGACCTCGCCACCTTCGAGGAATGCGCCACCTATGACCACAAGGACGCCGCCGGCTTCATCAAGCTGAACAGCCTCCGTATCCGCGGCTACCGCAAAGACCTCATCAAGTAAGATGGGTTGGTTGTGAACATTGGGAGGGGCGGGGAAACCTTTCTGGAGAAAGGTTCTCCCCGCCCCTCCCAAACCCTCCCCACCCCTTCCCAAGACTTTTGCAAGGGTCGATGAAGGGCGGGGAGGCTTGATATGCAAACACGAGCATACGTCCCCCGGCAGGTTCCGGCCTGAATGGATGGGAGTGTCTCTCGAAGCCTCTCAAGCGGAACGGCTCCCCGTGCGGCGCAGCCGTATGGGGAGCCGTTCCGCGCCGAGGGGGTTTGGGGGGCATCATGCCCCCCAAGCAGGTTCGGGCGGCAGCCCGGCCGCCGGAGGCGCACAGCGAACACGGAGACACCAATGGCGAAAGAAAAACTCTGGGGCGGACGGTTCCACGAAGGCACCGCCGCTTCCGTCGAAGCCTATACGCAGTCCATTTCCTACGACTGGGCCCTGTACAAGCAGGATATCGCCGGCTCGTGCGCCCACGCGCGTATGCTGGCCCGGCAGGGCGTCATCAGCGCCGAAGAAGCCGATCAGCTCGTCGCCGGCCTCGCCGCCGTGCGCGCGGAAATCGAAGACGGCACCTTCCAGTGGAAAAAAGAGCTGGAAGACGTCCACATGAACATCGAAAGCCGCCTCACCGAACTCGTGGGCGACGTGGGCAAGAAGCTCCACACGGGCCGCAGCCGCAACGATCAGGTCGCGCTCGACTTCCGCCTGTTCGTCTCCGACCGGCTCCGCGAATGGCAGCGCCTCGCCCGTGAGCTTGCCGCCGTATACGTGGCCCGCGCCGAAGAGCATCAGGACACCATCCTCCCCGGCTGCACCCACCTCCAGCCCGCGCAGCCCGTCAGCCTCGCCCACCACCTGCTCGCCTACGCGTGGATGCTCCGCCGCGATGTCCAGCGCATGGCCGACTGCGAAAAGCGCACCCGCATCAGCCCCCTCGGTGCGGCCGCCCTCGCCGGGACGACCTACCCGCTCGACCCCGCGTCCGTAGCCCGCGAACTGGACATGTACGGCACGTTCGACAACAGCATGGACGCCGTGTCCGACCGGGATTTCGTCATCGAAGCCCTGTTCTGCGCCAGCACGGCCATGATGCACCTTTCCCGCTGCTGCGAGGAAATCATCCTGTGGTCAAACCCGGCTTTCGGTTTCGTGAAGCTGCCCGACGCCTACGCCACGGGCTCCTCCATCATGCCCCAGAAGAAAAACCCCGACGTCGCCGAAATCATGCGCGGCAAGGTGGGCCGGGTGTACGGCGATTTGACCGCCATGCTCACCATCCTGAAGGGCCTCCCCTTGACCTACAACCGCGACCTTCAGGAAGACAAGGAACCCTTCCTCGACGCCGACCGCACCCTGAGCACGTCTCTGGAGCTTATGGCGGGCATGATGAAGGCCCTGCGCTTCGATGAAACCCGCATGGCCCGCGCCCTCACCGCCGGGTTCCTCAACGCGACCGAGCTTGCTGACTACCTGGTCACAAAGGGCATCCCCTTCCGCGAGGCCCACCACATCACGGGTTCCGCCGTGGCGCTGGCCGAAGGGAAAAACCTCTCGCTCGAAGCCCTGCCGCTTGACGCGCTTCAGGGCCTGTGCGACCGCATCGGCCCCGATGTGTTCGACGTGCTCGAATACCGCGCCGCCGTCGCCCGCAGGAACGCCCCCGGCGGCACCGGCCCTCTGTCCGTGGCCCGCCAGTTGGAAAAGATGAAGGCGTGGCTCCACGAAGGCAAGTAGTCCTCCCCTGACAAGCCAACGTGCCTCCGGCGTAGTCGCCGGGGGCACTTTTTTTGTCTTCTAACCGTTCAAAAACGCAAGGCTCTCGTGCGGAGCTGTCTCTTTTTTCCGTTGCTCCCCATTGACAGGATGATGGATTGGAGGCATCCTTTACGTGAATTGTCGAACAACCATGTTCGATAAACGTCTGTGCGCTGGCCATGCGTCGCGGACAAAAGTTTAGAAGGCTCTTGTTGTCACCCAATATCGATAAAAAATGCCGAACGGACGCCCTCATGGGTGGGCAAAAAGATATTGATCTAAAAAGAACAAATGAGCCTGAAGGAGGAGTGGCTATGGAACTGACCAGAAGAGCGGTGCTTGGGGCACTGGGTGGCCTTGCCGTCGGCGGCACTGTTGCATCCGTTGTGGGAACCAGTATTGCGGCTGATCCCAAGACGAAGCGCTTTGAGCAGGCCAATGGAGACTTCGGCTGGAAACCCCATAAGCTTGATCCCAAAGAATGCGCCGCCGTCGCTTATGACGGCTATTGGCATAAGGGCTTGGGCTGCGCCTACGGCGCGTTCTACGCTATTGTGGGTCTTATGGGCGAAAAGTACGGCGCTCCGTACAACCAGTTCCCCTTTGCCATGCTCGAAGTCGGCAAGGGCGGCATTTCCGACTGGGGCACCATCTGCGGCGCCCTGCTCGGCCCCGCTTCGGCTTACGCCCTGTTCTGGGGAAGGAAAGAACGCAACCCGATGGTGTCGGAACTGTACCGCTGGTACGAAACGGCGAAGCTGCCTATGTTCAATCCCGGCGAAGCCGCCAAGGGAGTGAAGGGCGAGCTTCCTACCAGCGTATCTGACTCCGTGTTGTGCCACGTCTCCCTGAGCCGCTGGTGTTTTGAAAACAAGGTTGAGGCCAACTCCAAGGCCCGCAGCGAACGCTGCGGCCGCCTTACCGCCGACGTCACCTACAAGGCCGTCGAAATCATGAACGCCAAAATCGACGGGACGTTCAAGCCGGCCCTCGCCGCCCCGCAGTCCATCAGCTACTGCGGCGAATGCCACGCCAAGGGCAAGGAAGCCGACAACATGAAGAGCGTCATGGACTGTACGCCCTGTCACAGCGGCAATGAGCACTTGATGGACAAGTTCAAAGATCATCCCTAAAGCCAGCTTTTCCACTGCCTAATGGGGCAGGGGGAACCCACATGCGTCCCGTGTGCCCTCATCCCCATTTGGAGCAGCATCCGAAGCCCCCCATAAAAAGGGCATGTGCGATCCGGCAAATGCCGACGCCATGCCCTTTTCCTTTGTGCGCCAACACAAGAGACGCTTGTGTTCATGTATCCGGCGCAGTAGAATAACGCTATGAAAACCTCCACTCCGCATGCGTTTGCCCTGTTTTCCGGCGGGCTGGACAGCATTCTCGCTGCCCGCCTGATCATGGAGCAAGGGCTGGTTGTCCGTTGCCTGCATTTTGTCACCCCTTTTTTCGGCAAGCCTCAATTGATCCCCCACTGGGAGAAAGTGTACGGCCTTGAGGTGGAAGCCGTGGACGTCGGTGAAGCATTCGTGCGCCTCCTGAGGGAGCGCCCTACCCACGGCTTTGGGAAAGTCATGAACCCCTGTGTTGACTGCAAAATCCTCATGATGCGCAAGGCGCGGGAAATCATGAAGAAACGGGGCGCTTCATTCCTCATTTCCGGCGAGGTGCTCGGACAGCGCCCCATGTCCCAGCGCCGCGACACCCTCAATGTCATCCGCCGCGACGCTGAGGTCAGGGAATCCCTCCTCCGCCCGCTCAGCGCCCAGCTGCTCGATCCGACCGCCCCTGAAATATCGGGCTTGGTGGATCGCAGCAAGCTCCCCGGCATCTTCGGGCGTGGCCGGAAGTCCCAAATGGCGCTGGCCGATCGGATGGGCCTGAAAGAGATCCCCACGCCCGCCGGGGGATGCAAGCTGGCGGAAAAGGAAAACTCCCGGCGCTATTGGCCGGTTCTGACGCGCCTCAAAGAGCCGACGGTTGAAGACTTTGAGTTGTCCAACATCGGGCGTCAGTATTGGTTTGGTGAGCATTGGTTGTCGATGGGCCGCAACGAAGCGGACAACTCGGCGTTGGAGCGTCTAGTCCGCCCCGGCGACGCCATACTCCGTGTGCGTGATTTTCCGAGCCCCTTCGCGCTGGCTCGTCAGCTCACCCCGTGGGACAACGAAACGCTTCAGGACGCGGCCAGCCTCGTAGCCTCCTATTCGCCCAAAGGCGTCCGGGCTGCGGAGGCGTCTCCAGACGGAACCATAGCCGTGCGTGTCCTGATCAACGGCGAGAGCACCTTCCTCAATGTGGTGCCCAAGCGCACCCCCGCCCTTCCGTGGGGCGAGCCCGAATTCATCGACGTCCGCAAGGCCATCAAAGCGGAGAACCGTCCCACGTTTGACGAGTAGTGGGGAAAGGCAAAGTGGGGAG
>NZ_DBMAFI010000095.1:0-10415 GCF_057864385.1 Bilophila sp.
GGGGCGGGGGAGGGGAGAGGGAACCCTTCTCCAGAAGGGTTCCCTCTCCCCTCCCCCGATATCCTATTCAACCCCAAACTCGTACTGCCCCAGCTTGTCGAGGATAGCGCACATGGTAATCGCCATCATGCCGGAAAGGAAGGCAACCCGCTCCTTGGGCAGGGCTTCCAAGGCCCCTTCGCCGACCAGCCGCTGGTAAAACAGCGAGGGGCACTCTTTCTGCCGGTTCTGGGCCATCAGCCGGATATAGCCGGAAAACGTGTCGTCGATGAAGCTCTCGATCTGCTCGGAGGTGTACCCGGCCACCTGCGACAGCAAGTTCCGGGTGCTCCGCAGGTATTCGGCCATGACCTGATTGGAGGCCTGCGCCATCAGGCCATAGACCACGGCGGCGTGGACGAAGCCGTACCATTCGCGGGTGAGGGCCTTGCGGGAGGCGTCGTCGGCACAAGGAACACCCGCTCGCTGGGCCATCTCAAGGAGATCCTGCTCACGGGTGTTGAGTTCAAAGAGGATGCAGGCGGCCTGCACCGCCTGTTCAGGAGAAAGTATTTTCTTTTCAGTTTGTTCTTGCATGGCGTTTCCGGCGGGCAGGGCGGCCGCGAGAGGCCCCGCCAGCCATGCCGCTACCCGATTTCGTTAGTGTCGTCCTTGGTGTGGAACGGATTAAAGGAGGCTTCTTCCCTGAACATGGCTTCGAGGTAGGACAGCGCGTTGTCGCTGCTCGTCTGCTTGATGCCGATGGCGCCGTAGGAGAAGTTTACATGGAACTGCTTGACGCGGTCAGTTCCATAGCCGATTTCCATGAAACATTCCACCAACGAGATGGGCTTGACGCTGATGGGGATCCATGTGCGGTCGCTTCTGTCCTCCGTGTGGATGCAGACGGCGGCGATCATTTTGTTGTTGACGATGCGGAAAGAGGCGGTCTGATCCGGCAAGGGGTTGCAGGCTTCGTCGATGCGCAGGGGAACCACCAAATCCGGCTGCTGGCAGCCGATGTAAAATTCAAAAAGTTCCACGAAGGTCAGCAACTGGCTGTATGCGGCGCTGGCGTATTCTTCTTCAACTTTTCTCCGTTGTTCGAACATGGAACAGATTTCAGCGTAAGCGGACATGGATGTTTCCTCCTGCGGATGCGTTTTGCCGAATAACATTCCGGTATATGACGGCGTTTCCCGTGCAGGCGGCCCGGAGGGGCGGGAAGCGGCGCGGGCAAGCGCGGTTCTCCCGGCGGGAAACGCATCTCCTTGTTCCCTTTGCAGTTGTATTGCAACACGCCTGCTGCAATGGAAAAGGGGCCCGCACGGAGCTTGCCGTTCCGTGCTGCGCCCTTACCATGCAAGAAAGTTCAAAGATGATCAAGCGCCGGACAAGGAAAAGAACGTCCGGAGCCCCGCTTTTTATCGGGCCAATGCGGCGCTGGGATACGGTTTGCGGCGGCGTCCCCCGGCACGGTTCGGAGGGAGGGCCTTTTGCGTCCGGGAAAACGGGATTCGCCTCCTCATTTTTAGGGGAAGGCTTCGCCATGGAACGTGGCTGTTTCATCTCTACAGTATAACGAACATACAGATTTTTTCTCCCATTTTTCTATTGGCGGGCTCTACGGCTGAGGCATGTTTTGGCTATCCCTTTGGAGTTTAAAAAAGGCTGTGTCATAGAAAACGGTTGATGTTTTTTCCTTGAATTTTCAAAGGAATAATCGGAAAAATGCCTTGGCTATGGATTTCGCCAGAGGAAAGCTGGAGAAAAAGGCTATATTTTCATCGCGTTGTGGAGATGGAACAACCGCATACCATGACAGAGCCCTTAAAAACAACATCAACCATTTCCTATGACACAGCCTGGGCCGTGTTCACACCATGCTGGAATTTTCCCATGATTGGAGAGGGTTGAAGAAAAATGCGGCATCGCTCAAAAATACGCAGTAACCATTTGTAAAAAATGATGTTTATTCTTGGCTACGTTATAGAAAATGGTTGATGCTTTTTTCCTTGAAGTTCCAAAGGAATAACCAACCAAATGCCTTGGCTATGGATTCCGCCAAGGGAAAAGCTGGGGAGAAAGTCTATATTTTCACTGTGTTATGAAGATAAAGCAACCACATACTATGACAGAGCCTTTTTCTTGAAACTCCAAAGGAATAACCGGAAAAATGCCTTAACCGTGGATCCCTCAAGGGGAAAACTGGAAAAAAAGCTATATTTTTTACCGCACTGTGGAGATGGAACAGCCACATACTATATAGCAGAGCCTTATTTTTTGTTTGCGTGAACAGGCCCTAGGTTGTGGCGTTAATTAGATATAATATATTGAAATTATGTAACTATTTTAAAGGAACAAAATATTATTATTTAATAATTTCAAATATTTATATGTAACATGAGACACAACATAAGGGAAAAGCGGGCAAGGAGCGTTGTGGTAGGGTGCCCCCGTTGGCCGGAGGCTTCTTTTTGCGTCCGCCCTCCCCTGAAAACATTGAGGAAACCCTTTGGGTTCAATACTCTCAGAACTCTAAAGGGATATATAATGGCGGTTTCCCGGCGTTCGCGGCACCTTTTGCGCAAGGCACAAAACGAATCAGGAGGTTCTTCCATGCGTAAACTGATTGCTGTGACATATGATACGGAATTCAAGGCCGAAGAAGTGCGCCTTCAGTTCCTGAAAATGCAGAAGTCGTATCTGGTTTCCCTTGAGGACGCCGTGGTTGTTGAAAAAAAGCAGAACGGCAAGGTGAAGCTGCACCAGATGTACAACCTGACCGCCAGCGGCGCCGTCGGCGGCGGTTTCTGGGGCGTGCTCATCGGCCTGATCTTCATGAATCCGCTGCTTGGCCTTGTGGTCGGGGCCGGAGCCGGAGCCGTCGCCGGTGCGCTGAGCGATGTGGGCATCAACGACGATTTCATGAAGCAGCTTGCCGAAAAGCTGACGCCCGGCACGTCCGCCCTGTTTGTTTTGGTCGACTCCGACCTCACCGACAAGGTGCTTGACGCCCTGCGCGGCACAGGCGGGACTGTCCTCCAGTCCTCGTTGTCCCATGAGGACGAAGCCAAGCTCCAAGCCGCCCTGAACAGCGCTCGCGCCGCTCAGAAGGATGCCGAATAGCTCGCCGATGCTCCGGAAAGGCAGTATGGAAAGGCCGCTTCCTCAGGGAAAGCGGCCTTTTTGTATGCGCAACGGGGAGGCGGTATGGAATCCTCCCCGTACATCAGGCGGGGTTCCGCTTATGCGCTTTCCAACTGGCCGAGGTTGTCCACGACCAGCGTGGGCTGGCGTTCGAGGCCGGGCAGGTCGCTGCGCTTGGCTTCCCCGCTGAGGACGAGGATGAAGTCGATGCCCGCGTTTTCGGCGAGTTTCTTGTCCGTGCTCAGGCGGTCGCCGACCATGACCATGTCTTTCTTGTCATAGGATTGAAGAAGCGTGCCGAGCACTGCGGGGTCGGGTTTGCCGAAGATATGCTGTGGGCGGCGTCCCGTAGCTGTTTCAAACAGCGACATGAAGCTGCCCGCATCCGGGAGCGGCCCTTGCGGGGAAGGGCAGACGAGATCCGGGTGGGTGGCGAGGTAGGCTACTTCCGGGTTTTGCAGCAGCAGGGCGGCGTGGGTGAGCTTTTCGTAGGTGAGCTCCGTATCGTATGCCAGTACGACGGCTTCCGCGCCTTCGGAGTCGCCGTAGCCGAGGACGTTCAGTTCCGGCATCCGTTCGCGCAGGCACGCCACGAAGTCACGGTTTCCCACGGGGTACACCGTGCGGATGCCGTTCGCCCGCAGGTGGGCGATGAGCGGCGTCACGGGGGAAAGGATGCGGTCAAGCGTCGCCGGGATGCCCATCCGGGCCAGCTTGTTGACGTAGGTCGTCGGGGCCTTTGACGTGTTGTTGCTGAGGAAATGGAAGTCGATGGCGTCCCAGTGGCGGAGGATGAAGCCGACCGTTTCTTGAATGGGGATGTCGCCGAGGTAGACGGTTCCATCGAGATCCAGAACAAAACATTTCTTGTTGAGCATGGCAGTCTTCCGGGGATCAGTGTTGGAAAGCGCGTTACCATACGGAGACTTTGTGCGCCTGTCCAGCCGGACAGCCTTTGACGTTTCCCCACAGCCTGTTGAACCAAAAGGAAGAACAGGATAAAAGCGGGGAGCACAGGGAGGACACATGAGCAAAACTTCCGCTCGTCATCAGGCCTTGCAGGAGTTCCTTTCGGCCCGCGGCTACGCGACCATCGAGGAGCTGGCCCGGCATTTTGAAGTGACGCCGCAGACGGTTCGTAAAGACATCAATGCGCTCGCCGGAGAGGGGAAAGTGCAGCGTTTCCACGGCGGGGCGGGCATGGTTTCCGGTTCGGAGAACATCGTTTACGACGAGCGCAAGGGGATTTGTCAGGAAGAAAAGCGGCGTATCGGCGCTCTGTTGGCGACGCACATCCCGGACGGCGTTTCCGTGTGCATCAATATCGGAACCACCACCGAAGAGGCGGCGCGCGCCCTGCTTGAGCACAAGAACCTGCGCGTGGTGACCAACAGCATCAATGTGGCTTCCATCTGCGCCCGCAATTCCTCCTTTGACGTGGTGGTCGCCTGCGGCACGGTGCGGCACAGGGACAACGGCATCGTCGGAGCCAGCGCCGAGCGTTTTATCCGCGAGTTCCGCGTGGACTACGGCATCATCGGCATTTCCGGCATTGACGAGGAGGGCAACCTGCTCGATTACGACTACCGGGAAGTCGCCGTGGCCCGTACCATCATCGAATGTTCCCGCCGCGTGTTCCTCGTGACCGACCGATCCAAGTTCGGGAGGCCCGCAATGGTTCGCGTCGCGCACCTTTCAGACATCAACGCGCTGTTCACCGACGGCCCCATCGACACCAAGTGGGCGGATCTCATCCATGAGCACGGCGTCGAATTGTTCATGGTCTGATCGGATCGAAAAGAATGACGATAGGAAGGGAACCTTTCAGGAGAAAGGTTCCTTTCTTTTTGAATGGCTGTATCACAGCAAACGATTGGTGTTTTCTTGAAGTCCCAAAGATATAGCCGATAAAATACCCCAGCCATAAAGCCAGTCAACGAAAAACAATATGAAAGCCTATATTTTCAATATATTATAAATGTAAAAGGCTCTGTCATAGTACATGGTTGTTTGTTTCAGTAATATATTGAAAATATATGCTTTTTTAATCTTTCTGCTGGTGGACTCTGTGATTGGGGGATTTTATTGGTTATTTCTTTAGGTCGTGTCGTCATGTTACATGTAATTATTTGAGGCTATTGAAAATAATCATTTTGTGACTTTGAAATGGTTAAATAATTTCAATATATTATATATTGAAGATACGACCTAGAATTTCAAAAAATAAAGCATCAACCGTTTTCCATGACACAGCCTTTGAAATTCCAAAGGAATGACCAATAACGTTTCTCAGTTATGGAATCTTTTAGTGGAACAATAGAGAAAAAATGTATTTTCACTATGTTGAAAAAAGTAACCACCTTCTATGACAGAGCCTATAGAAAAAAAAGGAGATTATACCAGAAATGAACGGCGGCGCAGAGCCAGAGGGAACAGTGGCGCGTCCAGAGCACACCGAAGGCAAGCGAAGGGAAAAACGTCAGGGCCGCCATAAGGGGCGTATGCGTCGGCAGGTGGGAAAGCGCGAACAGGGCCGATGCCAGCAACATGCCGCCCGTAAACAGTCCCCATTTGCCCGGCACACATTGTTCAAGCTGACGCTGGAGCAGGGCGCGGTACGCCAGTTCCTCCGTTACGGCGGCGAATGCCAAACGCCACAGGGGGGGCATGCCGCCCGCCGGGAATAACAGCCCAATGCCCCCGATCAGGAAGGCCAGCCAGACCCACCGATCCCGGAACGAGCCGAAAAAACGCCTCCTGTCCAGCGATCCCCTGATGTCCGCCCATACTTCCTTCATGCTATATCATTACCCACTAGAGCAATTTAACTTTAACATATTGTAATATAACATTTAGATACGCTCGATCCGGCATTGGACAGCGCAACTCCATTGTGCTTATGCCTTCGCAGCGACCGCCTGCTTCCTGTAGCCGGAAGAAGGTTTTCACATTGAACACCCTCTAACTGATACTCTCCAGCCGCTTGTTCCCGGAAAGCCGCGGATAGGGATTCGATAAGCACAAAAGTCTTTGGGGATGGAGGGGATGGGGTTTGGGGAAGGGGAGGAAGGCCCTTTCTCCAGAAAGGGCCTTCCTCCCCTTCCCCAATCTTAAAAGAAATCCCGGCAGCGCCCGGCGTCCTCGTATCTGTTCAAACGCTCGCACTCTCCAAGCTCGCAGGCTTTTTTCAGATCCTGACAGGCACCTTCCGTTTCGCGCAGCAGGAAACGCACGTCGCCGCGGTTGATGTACGCGCCCGCCAGATCCGGGATGAAGGCGACGGCCCGCGTGTAGTCGTCGATGGCGGCCTTGAATTCCTTCTGCTCCTTGAGCACGTTCGCCCGGTTGTAGTAATACTCACCCTGTTCGGGGCGCAAGGCGATGGCCCGATCAAGATGCGCCTTCGCGCTGGCGTAGTTTCCGGCGCGCAGCATCACGACGCCGAGGGCGTTCTGCGCTTCGGCGTCGTCAGGATGCTCACGGGCATAGGTGCCGAGAGCCGTGCCCGCATCGTCCGCGAGCCCCATTTGATACATGGCGAGCGCCTTATTGTAGAGCACTTCGGAAGACGCCGCATCCGTGCCGCTGACCAGCGAAAGCTGCCGGAGGGCCTTCTCCGGCTCCTTCCGCTGGATGAGGATGCCCGCCTTGCCCACAAGGGCTTCCGGGTTGGTGGGATCGATCCGCAGGGCCGCGTCAAATTGCCGTTCAGCGCGCTTGTAATCGTTGGCGGCGTACAGCGCTGTGCCCGCATTGGTATGCAGCGCGGCGGATCCGGGCGAGATGGAGACGGCGCGTTCAAAGGCTTGGGCGGCGTTCCGAGGCTGGTTGCAGCTCAGATAGGCCATGCCCAGCCCGTTGAGCAAGGCCGGGTGCTCCTGCTGCTGCAGCGCGGCGCTGAAACGGAGGATGCTCTCGCGGCAGTCGCCTTTCTGGTAGGCTTCGACGGCCTCGTTCATCGTGCTGGCCGGAAAGGTGGGGGCGGCCCCCTGTTTGCGCATGGGCGTACAGCCGGAAGCCGCCATGAGGACGAAAACGGCACAGAGGGCCGCCGCTGCGGAACGGAAGGGG
Source organism: Bilophila sp. (assembly GCF_057864385.1). NCBI lineage: Bacteria > Pseudomonadati > Thermodesulfobacteriota > Desulfovibrionia > Desulfovibrionales > Desulfovibrionaceae > Bilophila > Bilophila sp. Next base: position 7,201 of record NZ_DBMAFI010000095.1, read on the forward strand.
ACCCGGCGGGAAAGCCCGTGCTGCGGGACGGGGCGGTGAGCCGACATCATAAAAACTCCTTGCGAATCTGTTCCAGAGAAAACTGCCCTTCGAGGATGCGGGCCGTTCCCGTGGCCGGGATATAGACCGAGAGGGTATCCTGGCCGGACTGAAGGTGGACGACGTGTTCCTGCACCACGCCGAGGGGATGGAACAGCAGCTTCTGAGAGCTGCCGAGCAGGTAGTGTTCGTCAACCGAGGCGGCGGACATGCCCTTGGGGAAGTCCTCCCTGAGCGGGCGATCGCCGTTTTCCGAGCTGATTTCCATAAACGTCTGGCCGAGTTCGAGCGTAACGGGCGCGTTGAGCAGAAGTGCCCGGCTGCGGGCCGTGGAGGACGCGGTGACGAGCGCCTGCGCCCCGGTGTAGAGCGGATTCCGCTCGACGGAGAGGGCGCCCGCTCCCACGGCCGCCAGCACGCCCATGAGCACAAGGACAATGAGCAGCTCAAGCAGGGTGAACCCGGCAGACCGCCGCTCAGCGGTCGGGCACATCTTCGCCCCAGATGTCGGCGGCTTCGCCTTCGCCGCCTTCCGCACCGTCGGAGCCGAGGCTCATGATTTCAAACGGCACTTTCTGCCCCGGCGCCGTGTAGACGTAATCGTTGCCCCAAGGGTCTTTCGGGATCTTGGTGATGTAGCCGTTGGCAGGGTAGTTTTTGGGCGTCTTGCCGATGGCCGGGCGGGTGACGAGGCTTTCGAGGCCCTGTTCCGTGGACGGATAGAACCCGTTGTCGAGATAGAATTTCTTGACCGCCGTGGACAGGTTTTCGATCTGCATCTTGGCCTGCACCACGCGGGCCTTGTGGGGTTCGTCCATGAATTTCGGGGCGACGATGGCTCCGAGAATCCCCAGAATGACGATGACGATCATCAGTTCGAGCAGGGTGAACCCGCCGTTGTTCCGTTGCCGGATGTGTCCTTTGTCCATGTTTTCCTCCTGTCGGGCGCAAGTGTGCGTATCAGAGCCGGGCGGCGTTAACGTACGGCCCGGTATTCCCATGTGACATATTCGTGCGTGACCCATCCCACCGAAGTGAGCGTATTTTTCCGCGCACCCTGCTGTACGGTGAGGTTGAGCCTGTACCAGCGGCTCCGCACGTCGAGGCAGCCGCTGGGGAGGGCCGGGACGTCGTACGCGGAGAGCAGATCCTCATACCAGTTTTCCCCCAAATCGTTGTCGGGGTTACTGCGGTAGTGCAGGACGGCGTTGACGAAGGGCCGCGCCTGCCGTTCGTCGCGGACGAGCGCGCTGAGCACGGCGGGTTGGAGCGTATTCATGTTCATGGGCCCCTGCGTCCAGATGGTCAGGGTTTCCAAGAGGCCGGGAAGCTCCTTTGTCCCGCGCAGGACATCCCGCCCCCATTCCTGTTCGACATGCGGCCAGCGCACGAGCAGGATTTCTTCGGGCGCCATCAGGGGGCGTCCCGGCGGCAGGCGGCGCGGCGTCTGCGTGAGATACCACTTCAGGGTGTCCTGATCCGTTTCGGCCAGCCCGCCCCACTGCCGGAGCGAATCCACATACTCTTTGGCCAGCGCAAGGGCGTTGTCCGTCCCGCCCGCGTAACCGTGCACGCGCATGAGCCCGGCCAGCAGCCGGGTGAGGATGTCGGCGAACGCCTCGGCGCGGGCGCGATCGGCCTCGCGTTCGTAGAAAATGGCGTTGATGGGAAAGCGGCTGTTTTCGTCCTCGATGGAGCCCGAAAGGTCCGCGCCCGGCAGTTCGGCGGAAAGACGCTCCAGCCCGAGGCCGAACAGCCCCCAGTCCTCCCGCATATGATCCGGGGTCCCCTCTTCGCTGTTCCGGGTGAGGACAGCCGTGGCGAGGCGTTCGCCGGACTCCATGAGCGGTTTGGCGGCAAGGATGGAGCGGGTGGATGCGGACATGGCGTGATCAAGCAGGATGTCGCGGCTGAACTCCACGGTCAGCACGGAAAGCCCGGTGAGCACGAACAGCACCAGAATGAGCACCGCGCCCCGGCGCCTGTCCTTGAAGAAAGTTCCCCTAGTCCCGTACATGCGGCCTCCGGGGGAAAACGGGGATGACAAACAGTTCCGGCTGTTCTTCTCCTTCCCTGTGCAGGGCAAACCGGATGGCTTCGGGTATGGCGCCGGAGGGCAGCGGGGAAGGCCAGTCCTCGACGTATTGCGTCTTGGCCGAATAGAGGGCCACTTCAAGCGACTTCACATTGCGGACAAGCACCAGTTCTGACCACGGGAAATCGCCCTCCACGCCGCAGTAGGCCCGTTCGCGCCGGATGAAGGCGGCGGAACGGCTGCCGTTGCGCAGGACGTATTCCACGCATACCGGGCCGGGCAAGGGATCGCCGGGCATGTCCGCCAGATGCGAGCTGGTGGCGAAGGACAGCAGCACTTCGTCGTCGGACGGCTGCGGCTTGTCCGTTTCGGTGAGGCGGTAGAACGCATCGGACGGGACAATCGGCTCGCGCGAGAGCGGGGGCAGGGTGGAATGCTTGTCGTCGATGAGGCACAGCCCGGCGATGTCGTTGTCGAGGATGCCCCAGAAGACGCGCTCGCTTTCCCGTTCGAGGACGCGTTTGCGCACGGTCTTTCCGTTGTCCATGACCATGCTGTAGGTGCTGAACAGCACCATGCCGATGACGGCGGTGAGGGTCATGGCGATGAGCAGTTCCACGAGCGTAAAGCCGCACATGCCCGTCGAGGGAGGATTATCGCGGGAGGACGTATTCAAGCAGCAGCTCCCGGTAGGACGTCCCACGGTTTTCCACCAGCCGGAATTCAAGGCGTTTGCCTTCCATGCACCGAAGGGCGACGAGTTTTGAATGCCATTCCACATCAGGGTATTCCGGGGACAGGGTTCCCCATTGTTCGAGGCTGTCCGGGGATTCCCGGAGCATCTGGAGCATCTTGGCTCTTCCGGCGCGGAGGACGCCGTCCTCCCATCCCGTTTCCGCAAGCTGCGTCAGGCTGTCCCCGCTGACGCGGACGGCAAGCAGGGCCACCGTGCTCAGGATCGCCAGCGCGACGAGCACTTCCAGCAGGGTGAAGCCCCGGTTCATTGCGCGCCCCCGGAAAGGGAAACGGTCATGTCCATATCCAGAAGATTTTTGCCCGAACGCCGGAACGTGACGTTTTCGACGCGGACGCCGGGGTGCGATTCCAGCGCGTGCAGCCATTGCACCCCCTGTTTCAGGTA
>NZ_DBMAFI010000096.1:0-10126 GCF_057864385.1 Bilophila sp.
TGCACTGGAAAACCTGTCAAAAAGGATTCGATAAAGTCAAAAATCTTTGAAGAGGAAGGGGTGGGGTTTGGGGAGGGGGAGGAGAAACTTTCTCTAGAAAGTTTCTCCTCCCCCTCCCCAATATTCCTCTAACCTCCCCTCTTTTCTATCATGGCGTTTCCCTGAACCGTTCGCGTATGATGGCGGAAAAAGGAGAATCCCATGCCCGTCACATCCGCACTCGGCAATCAGGCGAAACTGCTCTGGCAATTCCTCGGTTTCTTCCAGAAACCCTACATGCGGTTCCTGCACGCAATCATCGCCGCCTTGGTTATCCTGCAAATCCTGAGCAGCTTCGCCATGCATATGCTTCCGTCCGGGCAGATCAATCCCGCCCTCAGCAGTTGGCTGGCCTCGTGGTATCATATCCTGTCAGGCCTGCTCGTTGTCATCGTCAGCCTGCTGCTTGCGGCGGACAGCCTCACGAAGCGCGGCTTTCATTACTTCTTCCCCTACCTCTGGGGCGATACGGAACAACTCAAAAAAGACGTTCAGGCCAGCTTGCGCTTCAAGATGGTTCCGCCGCGCCCGAAGGGGTTGGCAACCACCGTGCAGGGGCTTGGGCTCGGCGCCCTGCTGCTCGTCGTGCTGAGCGGCCTGATCTGGTTCATCCTCTGGCTGAACGGCTCATCGTTCGCGGGGCCGGCGCTGGAAACCCATAAGAACCTGTCATTCCTCATCGAACTCTATTTGATCGGGCACGGCTGCATGGCCCTGCTCCACTTCTTCGTCTGGCAACGCAAGAGGGCGCGCCAAATGTGATCAGCCCTGTTTCCCGCCCGTACCGGGTGGGGACGGGCCGCTTCTCCCTGCCCAAATGTGATCAGTCCTGCTCTTGCCCGTACCGTTTGAGCTTGGTGTGCAGGGTCTTGCGGGAGATGCCCAGCCGCTTCGCCGCTTCGCTCTTGTTGTCGCCAACACTGTCCAGCATACGGAGGATGGCTTCGCGTTCCACGTCCTCCAGCGTCGCCCCCTCCAGAGGGACGGACAGCGCTGACGGTTCCGTGCCCTCCTCTTGCCCGTACGCCTGCGTTACGGCAAGCGGCAGTTCGCGTTCCGAAACGTAGCTGCCGAACAGCAGCACCACGGCCCGCTCCACCGCGTTCTCCAGCTCGCGGACATTCCCCGGCCACGGGTATTTGACCAGCATGTCCATCGCCTTGGGGGTAAACCCCTTCACATCCTTGCGGTTCCGCTCGCCGAAAACCTTGAGGAAGTGCTCCGCCAGAAGGGGGATGTCCTCGCTCCGCTCCTGAAGGGACGGAACCTGTATGCTGACGACATTGAGCCGATAATACAAATCCTCGCGGAAGCGCCCGGCCGCGACCTCATCCAGCAGGTTGCGGTTCGTCGCCGCCACGATGCGCACATCCACCTTGAGGGTGGCGTCGCCTCCCACGCGCTGGATCTCCCGCTGCTGGATGGCCCGCAGGAGCTTGACCTGCATGAGCAGGGAAATTTCACCGATTTCATCCAGAAACAGCGTTCCGCCGTCCGCCTGCAGGAAACGCCCGTCCCGGCGCTTGTCCGCGCCCGTGAAAGCGCCTTTCTCGTGCCCGAACAATTCGGACTCCAGAAGGCTTTCGGTCAGGGCCGCGCAGTTCACCGCCACCCACGGGCCGTCCTTGCGCTGGCTCTGGTTGTGGATGGCCCGCGCCACCAGCTCCTTGCCCGTCCCGGACTTGCCGTTGATCAATACCGTCGCCTCCGAAGGGGCCACCGTATGGATCATCTCCAGCATCCTGCGGACGGCGGGGCTGTTTCCCACAATCCCCTCCACCGGGACGGGGAAACGCTCGCCGGGCCGGACGGCCTCGCTGTGTTCCAGCGTTTTGAACAAGGTGGACTTGAGCAGATCGAAGTCGAGGGGTTTGATGAGATAATCCACGGCCCCGGACTTCATGGCCTCCACAGCGGATTCCACGGCGGAATACGCCGTCATGAGCACGACCGGCACAGCCGGGTTGTACTTGCGGATTTCCTTCAAAGCCGTGATGCCGTCCATGTCGGGCATACGGATATCCATCAGCACCACGTCAAAAGGCCGTTCGCATACCCGCGCCACAGCCTCCTTTCCATCCCCCGCAGACGTGACGGCCAGCCCCCAGCGGCCAAGGAGCGCCTCAAGCATCCCGCGATGCCCCGGATCGTCATCCACCACAAGAACCGTATGTGAACCTTTCTCAGCCATGCCACTCCTCAAATGATTCTCGATCAATCGGTATATACAATCCCAACAAAACCTTCCCTTCCGCCACATTATGAACTTCATAAAAAACCGGAAAAACGGAGGGGATTCAACAACATCAAAACGCTTGGGAAAGGAGGGTCGGGGCCGGGGAGGGAAATCTTTCCGAAGGGAGCTCCCCTCCCCCGTTTTTCCCCATCCCCGCCTACGCCACAAACGGAAAACGGAGCTTGAACACCGTACCCTCGCCGGGCGTGCTGGCGACCTCAATCGTGCCGTCGTGCGCTTCCACAATCTTGTGCACGATGGAAAGCCCCAGCCCCGTGCCGCTGGCCTTGGTGGTGAAATAGGGGCTGAAAATATCCGCAAGGCGTTCGGGGGCAATGCCGCACCCCGTATCCGCAACGTCCAGCGCCAGCTCGGTGCCTTCCATCCGGGCCCACACCCGCAGCTTACCGCCATCGGGCATGGCCTGTACAGCATTGAGAAACAAATTGAGCAGCACCTGCGTCATGCGATCCCGATCCAGCCGCACGGAAAGCGGAGGCTCCGGCAGTTCGGCCTCAAACCGGATCTTGTGGGCGTCCATATCCGACCGCACCATATCACGGGCCCGCTCCACAAGCTCGTTCAGCGCGACATCGGTCAGGTTCAGCACATCGGGGCGCGCAAAATCGAGGAGGTCGCCCACCACCTTGTCCAGACGGAGCACTTCTTTCGTCATGATGTCGGCCATACGGCTTTCGTCGCTTCCTTCGGGGCTTGCTTCCATGAAGAAACGGGCCAACCCCTTGATGGCGCTGAGGGGGTTGCGGACTTCATGGGCGATGCCCGCCGCCATATTGCCGAGGGCCACCAGACGATCCCGCCGCCGCAGTTCGCTCTGGAGGCGCCGGATTTCCCCAAGATCGCGCATGATCAAAGCCGTGCCGATGGCTTCGCCTTCCTCGGTCACAATATGCGAGGCGCTGATCGCCAACGGAATCCGGCGTTCACCGACCGTACACCAAGCCTCCTGCTCCCTCGCGGCTTCCTGAGCCGTCCGCCCTTCAAGCACGGCCCAAACGCCGGGCAGCAGGTCATGGAGGCCCCGCCCCGTCGCCGCCGTCCGGTGCAGCCCGGTAATATCCTGTGCGGCGGGGTTGATGGATGTAATGCGGTCGTCCATGTCCGTGGAAATGATGCCCACCGGCAGCGTCCGCAGGATTTCCGAAGAAAAGGCAGTCGTTTCCTGCACGAGCTTGCGCGAACGCCGATAGCTCTGGATCAGGAACAGCGTAATCCCCCCTACCAAGCCCACGAAGACGAGGATGCCAAACATGACCGCCATATGCTTTTCATCGGCAGCCTGCGCCTCCTCAAGGGGGGTGAGGTCGTACTCGACGAAAATAACCAGCGATGTGCCCTCGGCAATGCTCTCTTCCAACATGCCGCACGAGCCGCCCATCCCGCGCCTCATCATCCCGTGCCCGCCGCCATGCCTGCGGCGTTCGCCCAGAGGGACGGAAAACTGCTTGTACACTTGGAATACGGGCATCCCACCGGGCAATTCCGTCGTATTCCATTTGACCTGCCGGGCCGGATCGAGCTTTGCCAACACTTCCGGAGGCAGGAAGCTCGTGCCGATGAGCCCGGTATCCGCCGCCATCAGTACCGTCCCGTTGCGGTTGGTGATCACCAGTGAAATGATGTCCGGCTGCTCCCCAACCTTATTGAGCAGATCGCTCAGCACTTCATCAGACCAGTGGTAACCCATGCCAGTCCGCAGCGCACCTTCCAGCGCACTGATGAGCGCCGCCCCTTTTTCAAGGGTCAGTTGGGACGTGAAATCCGATTCGCGTTTGGCGTTGTGCAGCCCGAACACCACAATCCCCGCTGAAAACAGCAAGGCACAGAGCATGACGAACCACGGGAACAGCGTGAGCCACCGGGGCATTTTCTTTAATGACGACATATACACGTGAATATCCTTTTGCGGAGCGGCATCCGGCTGACGATACCCGGCTGCCGGATCTTGGGATCCGAATTTTTTTGAGGTACAGCAAAAACCATTCCCGGATTGAAGCCACTTTCGGCCCCATGCTCCGCAGGTTCCCCGGCGTACCCATCCCGCCTCCGGCTGGGAAGGCATCCATGCTGAAGGCGCCGAAGTTGATGAAGCGTACCTCCCCTGCCTCCGGCTGGGAAGTGTGACGTTTTTACACACTCGGAAACGCGTTGTGGTTCCATTCTACCCACTCACGGGGCCGCCCGTGAAGTGCCGAAGAGCGTATTTTTATTTTAATAAATAAAATCCATATGTTATAAAATACTATGTACTTTGGCACGCCTGTTGCTATACTCTTGGCAAGCCGTTTGGCTTCAACCTTTCAATCAACACACCATTACTGGAGTACACATTATGAAGACTCGCGCCCTTATCGCCGCTTTTGCCCTTTCCGCCCTCGTCCTCGGTTCCGGCGTATCCGCTTTCGCCTACAACGGGTACCACCACTATGGCAACCACGCCGGGATGTCCGCGCTCTCTCCCGAAAACCAGAGCGCCTATGATGCCATGATGAAGGACTATTACAGCCGCGTGTCCCCGATTCAGGACAAGCTGAACGCCAAGGGCATTGAGCTTGACGCCCTGTCCCGCAACCCCAACGCCAAGCCCGAAGCCATCTCCAAGCTCGCCAATGAAGTGGCGGAACTCCACTCCCAGCTCCGCGCCGAACGCATGGCCCTCGGCGACAAGATGGAAAAGGAACTCGGCGTCCAGCCCAGCCGCGGCATGATGGGCTGCGGTATGATGGGCTACCGCCACGGCGGACATCACGGCGGTGGTCATGGCGGACACGGCTGCGGTTACGGTTCCAGCTACAGCTACTAGCCTCCAAGCTCCCGGGGAGGCTTCCTCCCCGGAGCGGCCCCCCCGATATCTTACAGGCGCACGGGCCGCAGGGGCCGGTTCCGCCTTCCGCCCCAACCGGAACATTTGCGGCCAACCGCTTCACCATATATTCCGCATCATCGCAACGAATTTATGTTTGGCTGTGTTATAAAAAATGGTTGATGCTTTTTTCCTTGAAGCTCCAAAGGGATAACCGGCAAAATGCCTTATCCGTAGCTCCCGCCAAGAGGAAAACTGGAGAAAAAGCCTGTATTTTCAATGTACTGCGGAGATGAAACAACCACAAACTATAACAGAGCCTTATGTTTTCCCACACAACCTCTCAAACACCAGCACAGGAGCACATATTATGAAGACCCGCGCCCTTATCGCCGCTTTCGCCCTTTCCGCCATTGTCCTTGGCTCCGGCGTGTCCGCTTTCGCCTACAACGGGTATCACAGCTACGGCAGCCACGCCGGGATGCCCGCGTCCTCTCCCGAAAACCAAAGCGCCTATGATGCCATGATGAAGGAGTATTACAGCCGCGTATCCCCGATTCAGGACAAGCTGGACGCCAAGGACATTGAGCTGGAAGCCCTGTCCCGCAACCCCAACGCCAAGCCCGAAGCCATCTCCAAGCTCGCCAACGAAGTGGCGGAACTCCGTTCCCAACTCCGTGCCGAACGCATGGCCCTCGGCGACAGAATGGAAAACGACCGCGGCATGGCGGGCTACGGCATGATGGGCAACGGCAGGGGCTACCACCACGGCGGGCGTCATGGCGGTCATGGCGGACACGGCGGCTACGGTTCCAACTGCAACTACTAGACCTCCGGGTTCCGGGGAACCTTCCCCCCGGAACGGTGCGCCTGATACGCCATCAGGCGCGGGGGCCGCATGAGGGCGGCTTCCGCCTCCCGCCCCAACCAAGGATATATGCGGCAGGCCGTTCATCATCTTCCCGAATATTTCTTCAACAACCTCACTTCCGCACCAAGGCCGAGGAGGACTGCCTCCCTCGGCCTTGGCGTTTTGCGCACGGTTCTTTGCGGTAAGGAAAAGGCATGAACGCATGGAGCCGGGCGCGAAACGCCACGGCAACGGCTTTTCTCCCCCGGAGGGGAAGACTCACTTTTTCGGCAAGGCTCACCGTTTCGCCAACAACAGCCAGACCTGCCCCTGATTGTAAATAGCCATGGCCTGGCGGTGGGCTTCTTCACCCTCCCCGGTGTACATGTCGATGCGCCGCAAACGGATCGCTCCACCGGTATCATGCGCGAAGCCGAGCCCTCTCCTGATGCCCTGCCGCCCCGGAAGCGCGTAGGAAACGATGCCGCCAAGCGGCAGGACGCGCGGATCGACCGCCATGCTGACCCACGGCGTCAGTTCGCAGCCAGCCGTCCCTTTCGGATGCTCGGCACCGAACCGGAAAAAGACGTAGCCGCTGGAAGCGTTCAAAAAGGCCCTGCGCTTTTGGGGATGGCTGTCCCACCACCGGCGGATCCCCTTCATCGAGGCCTTGCTGCGCGGAAGTTCCCCCGAACGGATCAGGTAGCCCGCCATGCTCTGGCCCGAATGCCCATTCAGCCCCGCGAACAGGGCGGCCTGCTGCGTCCCGTCGTCAAAAGCCAAAATGCCGGAGCCTTCCAGCATCAGATCATACGTCTCCACCGGATGCCCCAGCCATGCCATTTCCAGATTCCGGTTTTTGAGTGCTCCATCCAGATCGATGGCCGCCCGGCTGTAATACGGATCTTCCGGTTTGATCACCTGCAAAAAGGCTTCCTCAGGGCAACTGTGCGTAGGCAGGCACCACGCCAGATCCGGGGCGAGCTCTTCCGGAAGGCGGTAGATCGGATATTCGTATCCCGGCTTGCGCGTCCGGCTGGCCTGCAAAACCGGCGAATAGTATCCCGTAAATTTGACTTCAGGGGTGACGCCCAGCCACCGGAACCCCTCTTCCAGCAGTTCGGGCTGGACGTCGAGCCGCGGCAGTATCGCCTTCAGCTTTTCCAGCGACGCAACCACCTCTCCCCATGTGATCCTGATTCCGCTGTGCTCGGCGGCCCGCTCGTCCGGTTCCCAGCTCCGGGCATACGCAAGGCTCCGCTCCAGTGCGGGGGCCAATTCCATCCACGAACGCAGCCCCATAGACGCCTTATCCATACGGGCGATCTGCGCACGCGCCTGTTCCGCCGAGGCCTGCCGGAACAGCGGGGCCGGGGTATCCAGCGCTTCGACGGCGGGATGGGGCAGCCGCCGGATCTCGGAAGAGGCGGTTGGGGCAGGGGCGGGGAAAGGCTTGGGGGCGGGTTTGGCCCCGCATGCGGCCAACAGGACGGCAAGGCACAACACGAATGTTTTCAACATGGATTCCTCATTGCGTGAAGGGGCGCGCCCTCTGGCCTATTCCCCTCAAAGGGAACGGCGGCGCACCGGTACGCATATGCCCGGAACCGGATTCACCGGGTGTGATAATAATGAAATTTTCCCCTGCAATACGGTACATGCCAGAGGGTCCCCTTGAAAAAGGGACGTCCCGCACCGCCGCTGAACGGTGCGCGGCCACCATAGAACCAAGCTCCCGAATACGCAACGCAGGAAGACAACGATGGAAACGCTGATGCAGGCTTTGAAGGCGATCAACGACGTGATCTGGGGACCGGGCATGCTGATCTTGCTGATCGGAACGGGCCTCTACCTTACCGTAGGGTTGCGTTTCTATACGTTCCGCAACATTTTTTCAGCGTTTTCCATGCTCTGGAAGGGCAGGAGCTCCTCGGCGGGCGACAAGGGCGAGCTGACGCCGTTCAATGCCCTGATGACGGCCCTCGCGGGGACTATCGGCACGGGGAGCATCGTCGGCGTGGCTACGGCCATCCTTTCGGGCGGCCCGGGCGCGCTGTTCTGGATGTGGTGTACCGCCATGGTGGGCATGGCGACCAAGTTTTCCGAAATCCTGCTTGCCGTCCACTACCGGGAAGTGACCCCGGCGGGGAACTTCGTGGGCGGGGCCATGTACTTCATCAAGAACGGCCTCGGTGAAAAATGGAAATGGCTCGGCGGGCTGTTCGCCATTTTTGCGGCGATAACCTGCTTCGGAACCGGCAATGCCGTGCAGACCAACGCCATTTCCGGCGTGCTCTGGGGAACCTTCGGCATCCCGACATGGATCACGGCACTGATCCTGTTCCTGCTGATCGCTTCCGTCCTGCTGGGCGGACTGCGGCGCATCGGCAGCGTTGCCGGGAAAATAGTGCCTTTCATGGCGGCCCTGTACACTCTTGCCTCGCTGCTCATCATCATTTTGCACATCAAGGAAGTGCCCGCGATGTTCCTGCACGTCATTGAGGAAGCCTTCACGCCCACGGCGGCGCAAGGGGGCTTTGCCGGGGCCACGGTCATGATGGCCGTCAGGTTCGGCATGGCGCGGGGCATCTTCGCCAACGAAGCCGGGCTCGGCAGCGGGCCCATCGCCCACGCCACCGCGACCTCCACCCCGATCAGGCAGGCCACCATTGGGATGCTCGACGTGTTCATCACGACTATGATCGTGTGCAGCATGACTGGCTTCGCCATCCTCGTCACCGGGGAATGGACAGCCCTCGGCGCTCAGGGCGCTTCGCTGACCGCGCGGGCCTTTGAAACCGCCCTGCCGGGCGCAGGCTCGTCCATCGTAGCTATTTCGCTGGTCATGTTCGCCTTTACCACCATCCTCGGCTGGTGCGTGTACGGGGAACGCTCCGCGATATTCCTGTTTGGGGATCGGGCGCTGAAGCCTTTCCGCGTCCTCTATACCATCGTCGTGCCCATCGGCGCACTAGCCCAGCTTGATCTGGTCTGGATTCTTGCCGACACCTTCAACGCACTGATGGCCTTCCCCAACCTCATCGGCGTGCTTCTGCTGAGCCCTGTGGTGTTCAAAACCGTACGTGAAAACAATCGCCCTTGAAGGGGTGTATCAGTGTTGGTTTATTCGGGGAGGGGAGGGAGAAACTTTCTAAGAAAGTTTCTCCCTCCCCTCCCCGAACCCCACCCCTCCCTCTTCAAAGATTTTCGCGTTTATCGAATCCCTGTTCACGGCATTCCCTGTGTGAGAGGATCTGTGCACCCATGCGTGAATTCAATTACCTGTCTGTTACGGCGTTCCCTGTGTGAGTGGGCCTGTGGATGGTTTAGCAGTTTAGTTTATTGTAACAATAGGTTATTTTTTGCTTGGCTCTGTTATAGTATGTGGTTGTTTCATCTCAATAGTGCGGTGAAAATACAGCCTTTTTCCGGTTTTCCCCTTGGCGGGATTACGGCTAAGGCATTTTTCCAATTATCCCTTTGGAACTTCAAGGAAAAAAGCGTCAACCATTTTCTATGACACAACCTTTTGCTTCATGTTATTCAAGAGGCTGTGCCATAAAAAACGGTTAATGCTTTCTTGAAATTCCAAAGGAATAGCCAGCCAAATGCCTTAACCGTAGACTCCCCCAAGGAGAAATCTGGAGAAAAAGGGGGCATTTTCACCGTGCTATGGAGATAAATCAACCACATACTATGACAGAGCCCAATTTTATACTATGATGGAGCCATTCAAGATAGATGCTGGGGAAACCATCTTTCGTCGTTGGGCCCGCCAGCAGATACCTTAACCGAACGTGATGACATCAATTACTATAGGCCCTGCCGCAGAATGTGGTTGTTTGCTCTCCACAGGATGGTAAAATATATCCTTTTTCTCCAGTTTTTTCGTTGATGTGCTCTATTGCTGAGATGTTCTATTGTTTTTTCCTTTGGCTGTGTCATAGAAAACGGTTGATGCTTTATTTCCTTGAAATTTCAAAGAAATAACCAATAAAATCCCCCAATCACAGAGCCCACCAGCGGAAAATTTTGAGAAAAAACATATATTTTCAGTATATTGCTAAAACAAAACAACCATGTACTATGACAGAGCCTTTCCTTTTAATTTTTAATAAAGAAAGCATCAACCATTTTCTATGACGCAGCCTTTTTTAAAGAATATGACAAAAAACAA
>NZ_DBMAFI010000097.1:0-10015 GCF_057864385.1 Bilophila sp.
GCTTTCTTCAGAAAGGCCCTCCCGCCCCCCTCCAAATGGCATCCCCTATTCCTTCACCCCGCCGCCAAGGGCCTTGTAGAGCATGATGAGGTTCTGCTCGCGGGCAACTCGGATAGAGATGAGGTTGAGCTGCGAGCTGTACATCGCACGCTGGGAATCAAGCACGGCAAGATAGCTGTCGATGCCCTGATTGTAGCGTTCCCCGGACAGGCGATACGTCTCGGAAGTCGCATGGACAAGCGACTTCTGCGCATCAAGCTGCCCTGCAAGGGAAACGCGGTCGATCAGCGCGTCGGACACTTCCCGGAACGCGGATTGGATGGCCTTCTCGTAATCCGCCACCGCTATCTTCTTGTCCGCTTCGGAAACACGCAGGTTGGCGATGTTCCGCCCGCCTTCAAAAATCGGCAGGCTGACCTGCGGCAGGAAAGTCCAGATGCCCGTGCCGCTGTCAAAGAGGCGGGACAGCTCGTTTGAAGCCGTACCGATGCCCGCGGTCAACGCGATGCGGGGGAAGAAGTTCGCCCGCGCCGCGCCGATATTCGCGTTGGCGGCCTTGAGCGCATGCTCGGCTTGGAGAATATCCGGCCGCTGGAGGAGAACCGTGGAGGGAAGGCCCACCGGGATCTCCGGCCAAACCGGAAGCTCGGAGAGCGCCTTAGCGGGCAGCATGTCCGGGGTCACTTTCGTCCCCACAAGCAGGCCGAGCGCCGTGATGTCCTTAGCCACCTGCCCGCTGTAGCGGGCAATGTCCACCCGCGCCGTATCCACGCTGGTCTGCGCCTGGCGCAAATCCAGCTCGGACGAAACGCCCACGGAGTGGCGCCGCGCGATCATGTCGTATGACGCCTGCTGGCTCTTGAGCGTCTCCGTGGCGATATTCAACCGCTCACGGTCAGCCACAAGAGTCAGATAGGCCTGCGCCACTTCCGAAATCAGGCTCAGGCGGGCGCTCCGGTACGCCTCCTCGGTGCCGAGGTAGGTTTCCAGAGCGTTGTCCTTGAGGCTTTGGATGCGCCCGAAGAAATCAAGCTCATAACTGGTCACGCCGACGCTGAGCGAGTGCTGGCGGGAAACCGTCTGTTCGCCCGATGTGGACAAATCGGCGGAAACGCCAGCGTTGGAGGACTCGCCGGAGGCGGAAACGCCGGGCATCAGATCCGCGCGCTGTATCTGATACAAGCCGCGGGCACGCTCGATGTTCAGCGCGGAGACGCGCAGATCCCGGTTGTTGTCCAGAGCAAGCTGGATGAGCCGCTGCAAGTGCTGATCGGTGAAGAACGTCTTCCACCCGATTTCCGAGGCCAGCTTATCGGTAGGCTGGGCGAGAACCGTGCCCTTGGGCATGAGATCGTCGGGCCAAGCCTCCGCCACCGGAGCCTCCGGGCGGACGTAGTTCGGGGCCATCGTGCAGCCGGGCAACAGCACCGCCAGCGCGAGCGCCATATACTTTGCTGACATCATTTGTGGGAATCTCCCGGTATGGTTTCAACGATGTTGGCCGTGCGGCGGCGCTTCGCCTTCTTCCTCTTCCAACGGAACGAGAACACGGAGGTCACCACGACGAAGAACACCGGGATGTAGAAAATCCCGAGGGCCGTCGCCGCGAACGTGCCGCCCATGACGCCCGTGCCGATGGCGTTCTGGCCGCCCGCGCCGGCGCCCGTGCTGATGGCAAGGGGCAGGATGCCGAGCAGGAAGGCCAGCGAAGTCATCAGGATGGGACGCAAGCGCATACGCGCCGCCTCAATGGTCGACTCAATGAGATCGCCTCCCTTATCGTGCAATTCCTTGGCGAATTCAACGATCAGGATGGCGTTTTTCGCCGACAGGCCGATGGTGGCGAGCAGGCCCACCTGAAAATACACGTCGTTGGAAAGCATCCTCATGTTCGCCGCGCCGAGCGCGCCGAGCACGCCGAGGGGAACCACGAGGATGACCGCGAACGGCACTGACCAGCTTTCATACAAGGCCGCGAGGCACAGGAACACCACGAGGATGGACAGGGCGAACAGGGCCGGGGCCTGCGAACCGGAAAGGCGTTCCTGATAGGACAGCCCCGTCCACTCGTAGCCGATGCCCTGCGGGAGCTGCCCGGCGAGTTTTTCCATTTCCAGCATGGCCGTACCGGAGCTCACGCCCGGAGCGGGCTGCCCAAGGATTTCCACGGACGGAACGCCGTTGTAGCGTTCCAGACGCGCGGGGGCATACTCCCAGTGCGCGGAAGCGAACGAGGAGAAGGGAACCATTTCGCCCTTGGTGTTGCGGAAGAACCATTTTTCCATGTCTTCCGGCACCATGCGGAACGGCGCGTCGCCCTGCACATACACCTTTTTGACGCGGCCCTTGTCAAGGAAGTCGTCCGCGTAGGAGCTGCCCCAGACGGTGGACAGCGCCGAGTTGATGTCGGAGAGGTTCAGGCTGAGCGCGCCCGCCTTTTCGCGGTCGATGTCGATGCGGAGCTGCGGCTGGTCTTCCTGACCGTTGGGGCGCACGGCCACAAGGTTCTTGTTTTGGGCGGCCATGCCGAGAAGCTGGTTCCGGGCCTGGATGAGCGCCTCATGCCCAAGGCCCGACTTGTCCTGCAACTGGAAGTCGAAGCCGGTGGCGTTGCCGAGTTCCATGATGGCGGGCGGCGCGAAGGCGAACACCTGCGCATTGCGGATCTTCGAGAACGCAGCCATGGCGCGCTTGGAGACGGCATCCACCTTGAGGGACGGATCCTGGCGTTCGCTCCAGTCCCTGAGGCGCACGAAGGCCATAGCCATATTCTGGCCGTTGCCCGCGAAGCTGAACCCGAGCACGCCCATCATGCTCTCCACGGCGTCCTTTTCGTTTTCAAGCAGGTATTTTTCAACCTGCTCCAGCACCTTGGTGGTTTCTTCCTGCGTGGAGCCGGTGGGAAGCTGTATCTGGGCGAACAGCATGCCCTGATCCTCGTCAGGCAGGAAGCCCGTGGGCAGGGCCTTGAACATGAAGATCAAGCCGCCGATGAGCACCAAATAGATGATCATGAAGCGGGCCGCGCGCCGGATGACATAGGACACGCCGGACTGGTAGCGCATCGTCGCGCTGTCGAACCAACGGTTGAACCAGCCGAAAAAGCCGTGCTGCGAATGTACGTGATCCCCGCCGATGGGCTTCAGCATCGTGGCGCAGAGGGCCGGGGTCAGCACGATGGCGACCACCACCGACAGCACCATGGCCGAAACGATGGTAACGGAGAACTGCCGATAGATGACGCCCACCGAGCCGCCGAAGAAGGCCATGGGCACGAACACGGCGGAAAGCACCATGGCGATGCCGACCAGCGCGCCGGTGATCTGATCCATGGATTTGCGGGCGGCTTCCTTGGGCGGGAGCTTCTCCTCGCTCATCACGCGCTCCACGTTTTCGACGACGACGATGGCGTCGTCCACAAGGAGGCCGATGGCGAGCACCACCGCGAACATGGTCAGCGTGTTGATGGAATAGCCGAACGCCGCCAGAACGCCGAACGTGCCGAGGAGCACGACGGGCACGGCGATGGTCGGGATGAGGGTGGCGCGGAAGTTCTGGAGGAACAGGTACATGACCAGAAACACCAGAAGCACGGCTTCACCGAGGGTCTTCACCACTTCGTGGATGGAAATTTCCACCACGGGCGTGGTGTCGAACGGATACACGGTCTTCAACCCCTGCGGGAAGAAGCTCTCGGCCCCTTTCAGGTACTCGTCGATGCTGGACGCGGTTTCCAGCGCGTTGGCGCCGGTGGCGAGCTTCACCGCGATGCCGGTGGAGGACTTGCCGTTGAAGCGGCTGAGCGTGGAATAGCTTTCACTGCCCAGCTCCACACGGGCCACGTCCTTCACCCGGATGAGCGAGCCGTCCGTGTTGGTGCGCAGGATGATATTGCCGAACTGTTCCGGCGTCTGGAGGCGTTCCTGCACCGAAATGGCGAGGTTCATCTGCTGCCCCGGAACGGAAGGCGTGCCGCCGAGCTGCCCCGCGGAAATCTGCGCGTTTTGGGCGCTGATCGCGTTGAGCACGTCGCTCGGCATCAGGCTGTAGCTCTGGAGCTTGTAGGGATCGAGCCAGATGCGCATGCTGTACTGGCTGCCGAAGACCGACACTTCGCCGACGCCGGGAAGACGGCTGATCGGATCCTTGAGGTTGGTCACCACGTAGTCCGCGATGTCGGCGTTGTCCATGCTGTTGTCTTCGGACACGAAGGCGTACACCTTGAGGAAGTTCGCGGCGCGCTTGCGGACGGAGATGCCCTGGCGCTGCACTTCCTGCGGGAGCAGGGGGGTAGCAAGCTGGAGCTTGTTCTGCACCTGCACCTGCGCGATGTCCGGGTCGGCGTCCGCGCTGAAGGTCAGCGTGATCTGCGCCTGCCCCGAAGAGTCGCTTGTCGAGGACATATACAGCAGGTGGTCAATGCCGTTCATGTTCTGCTCGATCACCTGCGTGACGGTGTCCTGCACGGTCTGGGCGGACGCGCCGGGATACTGCGCCTCAATGCTCACGGTCGGCGGCGCAATGGACGGGTACTGCGAAATCGGCAGGTTGAGGATGGATATCCCGCCCGCCAGCATAATGATAATGGCGATCACCCATGCGAAGACGGGACGATCGATAAAGAAACGTGCCATGAAAAAGCCCCCTACCGCTTCTCGGAAGCAGGCGCGTCCTGCTTGGCCGGGGTGGGTTCGGCAATGCGGACGAGCGCGCCGGGACGGATTTTCTGGAGGCCCTCGACGATGACCTTGTCACCGGCCTTGAGCCCGTCGAGCACGACCCAGTTGGTGCCCTGCGTGCGGCCCACCTTGAGCGGACGGATTTCTACCTTGTTTTCGGCGTTGACCACATACGTGGTGGGATTGCCCTTGGCGTCGCGCAACAGGGCGCGCTGGGGCAGCAAAATGGCCTGATCGTCCACGCCTTCGTTCAGGATGGCGCGCACGTACATGCCCGGAAGCAGTTCCTGCTTGGGGTTCGGGAAGATGGCCCGCAAGGTCACCATGCCGGTGCTCTCGTCCACGCTCACGTCCGCGAACTGGAGCGTGCCGGTAAGCCCGTACTCGCTGCCGTCTTCAAGCAGCAGGCGCACCGCCGCGTGATCCTGATCGGCGCGCTGGAGCCTGCCTTCCTCAAGGGAACGCTTGAGGCGCAGGACTTCCGTGCTGGACTGGGTCACGTCCACATAGACGGGATCAAGCTGCTGCACGGTGGTCAGGGGGCTGGCCTGGTTTTCCGTCACCAGCGCGCCCGGCGTCACCAGGGAGCGCCCGCTCCGCCCGGAAATGGGGGAGGTGACCTTGGTATAGGCCAGACGGATGCGCGCGTTTTCCACGGCGGCCTTATTGACGCCCACGTCCGCGAGCGCCTGCTTGTAGGCGGCCTCGGCGTCTTCAAATTCCTGCTTGCTGACCGCGCTGATGTTCACCAAGTCCTTAAAGCGCTTCATCTTCAGGCGCGCGGGGGCCACATTGGCCTCGGCACGGGCGAGGTTGGCCTTCGCGCTGTCGAGATCGGCCTGATAGGTGGCGGGATCAATCTGGTAAAGGACATCCCCGGCCTTGACGTCCGCGCCTTCCACAAAGAAACGCTTCTGGATGATGCCGCTCACCTGCGGACGCACCTCAGCGATCTGGAAACCCGACGTGCGGCCGGCAAGTTCCGTCGTGTACAGCACCTTCTGCGGGGTCACGATCTCCACGGCCACTTCCACGGCGGGAGCCGCCGAGGACTGGGCCCCCGTCTTTTCGTCCTTGCAGCCCATGAGGGACAAGCAGCCGAGAAGCCCGGCCAACAAAGTCACACCGAATCGGAAGGGCCGCCGTTCATGCTTCACCAACATATAACCTCACTCTCAGGTTGTCGGCGCGGTTCAATCATCACGCGCCCATAGAAAATACAAGCCACTTGCTTTCCTCGCAGGTTGCTTGCATCGTTTGACAAAAACGAATTGGATAGAGTAAGCTCTATCCGTTCAAGTGCTATACTTCCCGAAAGGATGACTGTCAAGATGGAAAAACACACGGCCCGCAAGTATTCCTCGCCCATCCGCGAGCGTCAGGCAAACCAGACCCGCCTCAACATCCTTGACGCCACGCAGCGCCTTTTCCTTGAACGCGGGTACGCCAAAACGACGGTGGAAGCCATCGCTCAAGAGGCAGGGGTCGCCAAGCAGACCGTCTATGCCGTCTTCCGTTCCAAAAACGGCATCGTGGCCGAATTGCTGGACCGGGCCGTCTTCACGGAACGGGTATTCGAGCTGCACGATCGCTCGCTTGAAACGGCGAACATCCACGAAGCGCTGAAGCTCACGGCGCAGCTTGTCCTTCAGGTGCACGAATCCCAAAGCCCCGTCTTCGACCTGCTGCGCGGCGCGGGGATGCTCGATCCGCAATTGGCCCGCGTCCAGAATGATCTCCGATGCGTCAACAGGGACAGGCAGGAAACCCATGTGCGGTTCCTGCTCCGCGGGCGTCGGCTCAAGGAAGGCATTGATATGGGGATGGCGCTGGATGTCTTCTGGTGCCTCACCAGCCGCGACGTCTACCGTATGCTGGTGCAGGAGCGCGGGTGGGACGGCGAGACGTACGCCAACTGGCTGTACGAAATGCTCGCCAACTCGCTTCTCCATGTGAGCGAGGAGCACCCGGACGGGGAACAGGAAGCACGGACGGAAGCCTGTCCACCCGTGCAGCGGTAGGAAAGCGGGCGCATATTTGTTTGGGAACCTTCAAGCAGTGAAACGCCCTCGCTGTGGCTGAAGCTTTTTCCTTGACGCCGCTGCGGAACGGGTCGCTGGAAACGGTGCCGCGCCGCTGCCCGAAAAAGGCTCAGCCCTTTTTGTTCACGGTAATCCGGCTGACCACCCGCTCATAGTACGGGCTGCCGTCGCTGAGAACGGGCGCATTGGGATGGCGGGCCTTAATGCGGGCGATGACCACTTCGAGCTTTTTCATCTGCCGGATCTTTTCCTGTTCGTCCCCGCATTTCTCCAGTGCGTCGACAATGGACTGGGCCTCTTTCCGGTCAAGAACCTCTTCGGGGACATAGCCCGCATTCTTCAAGAGTTTGTAGGCCATGCGGAGGTCTTCGGGGATATGCGAATCGTCTTCCAGCTCCAGCGGTTTGCCCGCTCCGGGAAGGGAATCAAAGTCCCCCCGCTCGCAGGCTTCCCGAATGCGCTGCTCCGCGATGATGCTTATGGCGTCCATCGTAACCCCCTGAAAGTCCGTCTTTTCAGATAACGTATCCCTCGCGGGCCCCGTCCGCAAGGGGTTGGTTTCCCCGAAGGGGATACTCTGCGGATCAGTTCCGGCATCAGGGCGGAATTGTACTCTTTCTCCTTTATTCCGGCCCGATTTTATGCAAGAAAATTCCCTTTCGGTTCACATAAAAATGCGCTATAGTCGTTAACTTGAGGAAAAGATCCCAAAGAGATCCTTTTCGCCTTGTTGTCCACACGTACTGAAGCGCTTCCGTATCTCATACGGAGATTACCTTACCTCAGGAGGAACCGCACAATGAGCTTATTGTATCAAAAACATGCTTCCCGCCCCCTGACGCTGGACAACCGCGTCGAACCCGAACTGTACCGCGACGTTTTCCCATATACGCATGTCAGCCGCATCGAATTCGATGATACGTTCCTCGTCCCCCGCCCGGCTGATCCCATGTTCATCACCGACACCACCTTCCGCGACGGCCAGCAGGCCCGCCCCCCTTACACCGTCAAGCAGATCGCCCGCATCTATGACCTGCTCCACAAGCTCGGCGGCAAGAGCGGGCTCATCCAGGCCTCCGAATTTTTCATGTATTCCCCCAAGGATCGCAAGGCCATTGAAGTCTGCCGCTCCAGAGGCTACCGCTTCCCCCGCGTCACCGGCTGGATCCGCGCCAACATGGACGACCTCAAGATCGCCCATGATATGGAATTTGATGAAGTGGGCCTGCTCACCAGCATGTCCGACTACCATATCTTCCTGAAGCTCGGCAAAACCCGCGAACAGGCCATGAACGACTACCTCAAGGTCGTCACCAAGGCCCTCGAATGGGGCATCGTGCCCCGCTGCCACTTCGAGGACGTGACCCGCGCCGACATCTACGGCTTCTGCCTGCCCTTCGCGCGCAAGCTCATGGAGCTTTCCCGCGAAGCGTCCATGCCCATCAAGATCCGCCTTTGCGACACGATGGGCTACGGCGTACCCTTCCCCGGCACGGCGCTTCCCCGCTCCGTGCAGCGCATCGTCCGCGCCTTCACCGACGAAGCGGGCGTCCCCGGCGCATGGCTCGAATGGCACGGCCACAACGACTTCCATAAGGTGCTCGTCAACGGCGTGACCGCATGGCTGTACGGCTGCGGCGGCGTCAACGGCACGCTCATGGGCTTCGGCGAACGCACCGGCAACGCGCCCCTCGAAGCGCTGGTCATCGATTACATTTCCCTCACCGGCAACGACGAGGCCGCCGATCCCACCGTCATCACGGAAATCGCCCAGTATTTCGAGAAGGAACTCGACTACCGCATCCCGGACAACTACCCCTTCGCGGGCAAGGACTTCAACGCCACCAGCGCGGGCATCCATGTCGACGGGCTGGCGAAGAACGAAGAGATTTACAATATCTTCGACACCACCAAGATCCTCAACCGCTCCGTGCCGATCATCATCAACGACAAGGCGGGGCGCGCCGGCGTAGCCTACTGGATCAACCAGCAGTTCAACCTGCCCCCGGAACGGCAGGTATCCAAGAAGCATCCCGCCGTCGGCCAGATCCACGCCAAGATCATGGCCGCCTACGAGGAAGGCCGCAACACGTCCTTCTCCAACAAGGAAATCAAGCACCTTGTCCGTCGCTTCATGCCTGAGCTCTTCGACAGCGAGTTCGACCAGATGAAGCGCATCGCCGGGGAACTGGCCTCCAACCTTGTGGAGCGCCTGGCCCGCGACTGCCAGACGACGTCGGATACCGAAACCCTCACCGCACAGCTCCAGCAGTTCGTGCATGACTACTCGTTCATCCAGTATGTCTATGTCACTGACGTCAAGGGGCATTCCACAGCCATCGCCATCAGCGATCCCGGCGATCAGAAGGGCTATAAGGCCTTCCCGATTGGGTTCGACTACTCGAACCGCGAATGGTTCCAGCAGCCCATGCGCACCGGCAAGCTGCACATCATGAACGTGCACCAGTCGCAGGTCACCGGGCAGCTCATCATCACCGTGTCCACGGTGATCACCGATGCCAACGACGAGATCATCGGCGTCCTCGGCGCCGACATCCAGCTTGAGGAAATCATCCGCCGCGCCGAAGCCCTCGAAGCCGAGGAGCATATCGGCGAGGAAGAGTAGCCATATTGGTGAGGGGCGGGGAAACGGTTCCCTCCCTCACAAAGGCTTTTGCGTTTGGGGACGGCTGCGTCCCCACCAAACAAAGCCCTTTTCCGTTGCCGCGGAAAAGGGCTTTGTCCATTGGTTCCGTCATGTAAACGATTGATGTTTTCTTTCTTGAAATTCCAAATAAAGGATGGCCTGTCATCAGGATGCGGTTGTTTCATCTCCACAGGAAGGTGAAAATACGGCCCCTTTCTCCAATTTTTCGTTGGCGGCCTCCACGGTTGGCGCATTTTATTGGTTATCCCTTTGGAACTTCAAAAAAATAGACCCGCCATAGTATCTGGCTGTTTTATCTCCACAGCACGGTGAATATACAGCCTTTTTCTCCAGCTTTCCCATTGGCGGGATTCACGGCTAAGGCAGTTTGTTGATTATTCCTTTGAAACTTCAAAGAAAAAAGCATCGACCATTTTCTAGGCCGTGTCATCATCTTACATATAAGTATTTGAAATTATTAAAAAATATTTTACAACTTTAAATAGCTATATAATTTCAATAAATTACATACAATCGACGATACACCCTAGGGGCTGTCCCTAAATAGTTTACTGGAGCCAAATAAGGCATGATGCCAGCATGACAGATGCTTTAAAAGTTATGGCCAGCTTATCATATCGAGTAGC
>NZ_DBMAFI010000098.1:0-10000 GCF_057864385.1 Bilophila sp.
GGGTTTGGGGAGGGGGAGGAGGAACTTTCTGAAGAAAGTTCCTCCTCCCCCTCCCCAATCTTATTTGTACTCCCTGCCGCACCAGAGGACGCGGCCGATGACGCGGAAGGCGTCCTCGCAGTCGCCGCGGGTGTCGAGCTCGACGGGGGGATAGGCGGCGTTGGTGCTCTTGAGGATGACCTTGCCGGGGAGGATGTCGATGCGCTTGAGATAGATGGCCTCGTCAAAACCGACGGCATAGAGGCGTCCGGGGGTGACGTCGCGCTTGCCCTGATCGATGAGCACGATGTCGTTGTCCATGATCTCCGGCTCCATGCTGTCGCCGGAAACCCGCATGAGCACCATATCACGGGGGGTTCCTTTGCGGTGCAGGAAATCGCTGCGGAAGGCGTAACTGCGCTCCGAACCGCCGCCGACCTCAAGGCTGCCGTGCCCGGCGGACAGGCGCGCCTCCACCATCGGGATCATGATCAAATCCACATCGCAGGGGGGCATCGGCTCGGCAAGTTCGGGCTGGGGATGGGGCCGCGGCGTCCCGTTGAGGCCGGAAAAGGGGGCCTCCTGGAGGACGTTGCCCCGCCCCGTCAAAATCCAGTTCGGTGAAACGTTTAATTTTAGGCACAGGGCTTCCAAAACTTCATATCCGGGCAGGGCGCGCCCTTTCTCGTATCCGCGCAACGTATTCACATTGATGCCGACACGATCGGCAAATTCGGCCTGTGTGGCGCTTCCGCGCAAAAAAACGAGTCGATCGGCGATGCTGCTCATGGCGTCTCTGCGCCGTGGGGCGCTCCGGGTTGAAGTGAACGGGGATCGTAAAAAAATGTTGTAATGTTTTTGACCGTTAAGTCAATAAATAAGTTTTTGCGTCAAAAAATGATTGTAAAAGAACTGATTTTGACGTAGAGATTTCCTTGCGGACGGTCGTGTACAACCTCTTTTCTTTACCTTCACCAAGCTATCCGGTCAACAATCCGGTCTGGCCCCTGTGCCGCAGGCCTTCGGGCCGTGCGCGCTCAGGGCATTGTTTTCCATGCCTTTCCCACAAGGCGGAGAGGTACATCTTTTACCTGACAGGGATTCATATGGAACACACGGCGAAGAATCGGGAGCGGGACGCGTCTTCGGAAATGGCCTCCGGGCGGGCCCGGAAGCGGCGGCAGGGCATGGATGAACTGGTTGAACTGATTGGCCTTCCGGCGGCGATCGAGCTCATCAGGGCCAAGGGCGGGACAAGTTTTTCTGTCCCTCTGGGCATCACACTGCGGGGGCAGGAACAGCGTGAAAAATTGGTGCAGATCATCGGCCGGGAACAGGCGGCCAAGCTGATCGGGCGCTACGGCGGCACGACGCTGTACATCCCCACCTGCCGTCAGGCTTTCGTGGACACGCGGGACAGGGACATCAACCTTGAACGCGACGAACTGGCCCGCGAAGGGCTTTCCGAGCGGGCGCTGGTGTCCGTGCTCGCCGTGCGGCATGGGCTTTCCGATCGCCAGATCTGGCGCATTTTAAAGAAGCCCGGCCCGGTGAGGCCGGATATGGCGGCCTGCGCCGCTGCGCGCCGCTTGGCCCACATGGACGCTATGGCTGTTGAGATGGGCGAAAGCTGCGCCGCCGCGCGCCGGGTGTCCCGCTCCAGCGCGGCGTGCTGACATCCTTCAACCTTTCCTGAGGCCTCCTTTCGGGCATGGTGCGTCTTGCGGGCCGCTGAAGGTTCCGCGCCATACCACAGGAGGTCTTATGGGATTCTTCAGGCTTCTTCTCCGCCCCCGTTGGCGTCTGCTGTTCTTCGGGCTGATTGCGCTGGCGCTTCAGGCCGTGCTGTTGCTGATCAGCCCGGCGCAGATGCCCGTCGTGCTCTATAAGCTGGCCCTCGTCATGCTTGCGGCCATCTTGGGCATGTTCTTCGATGTGGCCGTGTTCCCTTTCGCCACCCCCGACTCGTATCTTGACGGCGACTGGAAGCGCGCCCCCGGAGCCGTGCGGCTTCGGTGCGCCGATTTCGCCATCGCCAAGGGCTGCCTCTGGCCTTTCCTCATGGCCTGCCTGCGCCGCGCCGCCGTGGTTGCGGCTTTCGTGGTAGCGGTGTCCGTGGGGCTGTGAGCATGGGGGAGATGGGGAGCCGCCCCCGGAAGGGCGGTTCCCGCATGGAGGGGCTGCACATGATGATTCGCATGGTTTTGATGGTGGCGCTGTTGTCCGCGCCGTTTCCGCAGCCGGGGCTGGCGTCGGATATCCCGCGCGCGGCGGAACGACATCGGGCGGAACTCATACGGGTTTCCCGCGCCGTGTGGGGTTTGGAAGCCCCCGTGGCGGTGTTCGCCGCGCAGGTGCATACGGAAAGCTGGTGGCGTAACGGCACGGTATCCCCGGCGGGGGCGCAGGGCCTGGCGCAGTTCCTGCCTTCCACGGCGGAATGGCTGCCGCGTGCCGTCCCGGAACTGGAACGCGAGGCCGGGCGGCCCGCGCCGTTCAATCCCGGCTGGGCGCTCCGGGCGCTGGTTTCCTATGACAAGTGGCTGTGGGATCGGCTGGGCGGGGCCGATGCCTGCCAGCGCATGGCGTTTGCGTTGTCCGCGTATAACGGCGGAATCGGCTGGGTCGGCAGGGATCGGAAGGAGGCGGAGCGGCAGGGCCGTGATCCGGCGCGCTGGTTCGGGCAGGTGGAAAAGGCGAATGCCGGGCGGAGCGCCTCCAGCTTCCGCGAAAACCGCCGCTATGTGCGGCTGATTCTGCTTGAGAGGCAGTATTGGTACCGCAAGGCGGGGTGGGGGCCCGGCATCGGGTGCGGAGGGGGCCATGACTAGGAACGTGCTCGCCGTAGGGCTGTTGTGTGCGGCGTGCTGCGCCGCCGGGTACGTCCGGGGCTTCGGCATTGCGGAAACGCGGGGCCGCGCGCTGCTTGCGGAACAGGCCGAAGCGTCCGCCAGCGAACGGGAGGCGTTGGCTGCCGCGATGGCGGAAGCGGAGCGCCTCGCCCGCCGGAGGCTGGAAGCGGAAGCGGAGCGGGCCGCCGCCATTGCCGGGGAGCTTTCCGAAACCCGCAGCCGCCTTGCCGCCGAACGGCAGGCGTTCACAAGGAGGATGGCCCGTGTTGCCGAAGATGCTTCCCGCCATTGCGCTGGCCTGCCTGCTGGCTGGGTGCGCCTGTACAACGAAGCCCTTGGACTTGCCCCCGCCTCCCCCGGAGGTTCTGCCCCTGCCGCCGGAGCTGGCGCGCCTGCCGGAAGCGCCTCCGCCGCTGACGCCGGGGTACGGGCTGGGGCATCCGTAATGGCCAGCCCGGAGGATCTTCTGGCCCACGCGCGGGATTACGGCGGCTATTGCCGGAGCCTGCGCGCCCAGGCCGAAGCCCTGCTTGCCGTGGAAAAAGGTCGGGAGGGCAGGCCATGACGCAGGCCGCGCTGCAATTCGACGCGCACACCCTGCTGCTTGGCCTGCTCGGGATGGTTTGCGGCTTTCTCGCCTACTGGGGAACCCGGCTGGAGCAGCGGGTGGACGAATTAAAGGCCCGCCAGTGCCTGCTGGCCGAGGAGGTGCACAAGAGCTACGTGCCCCGCGAGGACTGCCGGGAGCGCACGGCGCAGATCCTCGGCGGGCTGGAGCGGGCGGACGAAAAACTGGATCGCATCGCGGACGCGATCCGCAGCGGGGGGCGCTGACATGCGTGGGAAGCGCCGGAGCGCCTCCCCTGATCTTCAGGATGCCTCCGCCGGGACACCGGAGGGGCGCCGGGAACGTGCCCGGCAGGATTTCGCCTTTTTCCGGCGGGCGTATTTTCCGCATTACTGCCTTGTCGGGGAGGATTCCCGGCTCCACGAATGGCTGGATGCGGAACTGCCCCGCATGGCGGACGCTCCCGAAGGCGTGCGGCTGGCGATTGCGGCCCCGCGCGGGGAGGCCAAGAGCACGTTCGTTTCGCTGTTTTTCGTGCTGTGGGCCGTGCTGACCGGGCGCAAGCACTACATTTTGATCATAGCCGACGCGCTGGAACAGGCCGCGTCGCTGTTGGGTGCGGTCAAGGACGAACTGGAGTTCAACGAGGCGTTGAAGCGGGATTTTCCCGGAGCGGCGGGCAAAGGGCACGTCTGGAACGCGGGAACGGTGGTCACGCCGGGGAACGTCAAAATCCAGGCGCTCGGCGCGGGCAAGCGCATGCGCGGGCTGCGGCACGGGCCGCACCGCCCGGATTTGATTGTCCTTGACGATCTTGAAAACGACGAGAACGTGGACAAGCCGGAACAGCGCGACAAGCTCCAGTCGTGGCTTCAGAAGACGGTGCTCAATCTCGGCGCGGCGGACGGGAGCATGGACGTGGTCTATGTCGGCACGCTGCTGCATTACGATTCCGTGCTGGCCCGCACGCTCCGCAAGCCTTTGTGGAAGGCCCGGACGTTCCGTTCCATCCTGCGCTGGCCGGATCGGATGGATCTTTGGGATGCGTGGGAAAGCCTCTTGTCGTCGCGCGGCGAAGCGGAGGCCCGGCGTTTTTACCGCCGGCACAAGGAGGAGATGGAGGCCGGGGCCGAAGTGAGCTGGCCCGCGTCGCGCCCGCTGTACCGGCTCATGTGCCTCCGTGCCGAGGATCGGGAGGCTTTCGATTCCGAACAGCAGAACGATCCTTTGTCCGTAAACGAGGCGCCGTTCAACGGGTGCATCACCTTTTGGGTGGATCGGAGCCGGGACTGGCTGCTGTTCGGGGCGGTGGATCCGTCGCTCGGCAGGCAGGGCGCGGGGCGTGACCCTTCCGCGATCCTCGTCGGCGGTTTCCTCCGCGGGAGCATGACGCTCGACGTGGTGGAGGCGAGCATCCGAAAGCGCCATCCCGATCGCATCATTGAGGATGTGATTACCCTGCACGATGTGCACCATCCGTTGATCTGGGGCGTGGAGGCCGTGCAGTTTCAGGAGTTTTTCGCCCATGTGCTGGTGCAGCGGGCGGCGGAGCGCGGGATTGCCCTCCCTGTGCGGCCCCTCGTCAACAGTGCGGACAAGCTGCTGCGCATCGAGTCGTTACAGCCGCACATGGCGCAGGGGCGGATCAGGCTTCACGCCTCCCAGCGGGCGCTCATCGATCAGTTGCGGCATTTCCCCAAGGCCGATCATGACGATGGGCCGGATGCGCTTGAAATGCTTTGGCGTCTGGCGTCCACCGGATTCGTCGGCATGGGCGACGCCTACATCCGTATGCCGTTGAAAAGGGGATGGGGCGATGACGGGGAAGATGGAAGCTGGGGAGGAGGGAGGGGGCCCTTCTAAGGAAGGTTCCCCCTTTCTTCCCAAACTGCCGGAACGGTTCGCGTCCCTCCCTAAAGCCTTCCGGCTGGTGGGGAGGCGGCGCGGCGGGGGGGCCGCTGGATGGGGATGGGACAAGGTACGGCAGATTTTTATGGGAAAGGCCCTGTCAGAATACGTGGCTGTTTCATCTCCACAGTACGGTGAAAATACAGCCTTTTTATCCGTTTTTCCCCTTGGCTGGATCCACGGATAAGGCATTTTGCCGGTTATCCCTTTGGAACTTCAAGGAAAAAAGCATCAACCATTTTCTATAACACAGCCTATTTTTTAGGTTTGTGTCGTTGTTTTACATATAATTATTTGAAATTATTGAAAATAATCATTTTTGTGACTTGAAAATAGTTAAATAATTCCAATAGATTATGTCTAATCAGCGACACAGCCTAAAATTTTAAGGAAAAAGCATCAACCGCTTTCCATGACACGGCCCAGGAAAAAGAGCCGATCCATAGAGGCTGTGGACCGTCAAACGGGATTGCGGGACGGGCTGGGAGCAACACGGCGGCTTTGGGGCCGTTGGAGGCATTCATGAAAAAGATACGGCGATTGCAGACGCAGGGGGAAGGCCCGCGCATGTT
This sequence comes from Bilophila sp., assembly GCF_057864385.1. Classification (NCBI taxonomy): domain Bacteria; kingdom Pseudomonadati; phylum Thermodesulfobacteriota; class Desulfovibrionia; order Desulfovibrionales; family Desulfovibrionaceae; genus Bilophila; species Bilophila sp. The sequence continues at coordinate 5,880 of NZ_DBMAFI010000098.1, forward strand.
GGCGTTGGAGCCGCAGATGAACCTGACGCACGGGCTGACCCCGAAGCGGCTGCGGAACATTCTGGAACTTGCGGATCAGGGGGACATCCTTGAACAGCATTTGCTGTTCGCGGACATGGAAGACCGCTGCGAGCATCTTGCGGCGGAAATGGGCAAGCGCAAGCGGGCGCTGCTGACGCTGGATTGGGAAATTCTGCCGGGCCGCGCCAACGATGCGCGGGCCGCCCGGATTGCGGCGGCGGTTCGTGAGCAGTTCGATGCCGTCAACGGTTTTGAAGACTTGTTGATGGATCTGGCGGACGGCATCGGGCACGGGTTTTCCGCCTGCGAGATCGAGTGGGGCTATCGGCATGGGCTGCATCTTCCCGCCGCCTTCCATTTCCGCCCGCAAAGCTGGTTTCAGGTTTTGCGGGAAGACAGGAACCAGCTGCGTCTGCGGAACGGCAAGCCCGACGGGGAAGAGCTTTGGCCTTTCGGCTGGATCGTGCATACGCACCGCTCCCGATCCGGCTGGCTGCCGCGCTGCGGGCTGTTCCGCACGGTGGCGTGGGCGTATCTGATCCGCAGCTACGCGCTGGAGGCGAATATTCGCTACGTGCAGGTTCACGGCCTGCCGTTCCGGCTCGGAAAGTACCCGCCCGGCAGCCGCGAGGAAGATCGGCGGGCGCTGTACAACGCCCTGCGGACGCTTGGGCAGGATGCGGCGGGCATCATCCCGCAGGGCATGGACATCCTGTTTGAAACCCCCGCCTCCTCTTCTCAGGACTTGGCGGGCGCATTGATTTCGCGCTGCGAGCTCGGCATGAGCAAGGCCATCCTCGGCGGCACGCTGACCTCGCAGTCCGACGGGGCCGCCAGCACCAACGCCCTTGGGCGCGTGCACGACAGGGTGCGCCGCGACCTGATGGTATCCGACGCCATGCAGGTAGCGTCCACGCTGTCGCGCCAGCTTCTGGCTCCGCTGGCGGTGCTGAACTGCGGCGTCAGCGATCCGCGCCTGCTGCCGTGGTTCCGGTTCGATACGCGGGAAGCCGAGGACATCGCCACGTTCGCACAGGCGCTCCCGGCGCTGGCCTCGGTGATGAAGATCTCGGCGCGCTGGGCGCACGACAAGCTCAAGATCCCGGAAGCCGAAAACGAGAACGATATATTGGGGGCTTGGAGGGCATAACCGCCTCTTTTTCGATGGAACGAAAGCCCGTCTTCCTGCCGGAAGGCGGGCTTTGTTTTGGGCTGTGCCATAGGCTGTGTCGTTAGTTTGATATAATATATTGAAATTATTTAATTGTTTTTAAAACACAAAAGATTGTTTTCAATAATTTCAATAGTTGCATGTAACATGACGACACGCCCCATATAAACGGTTGAGGCCTTCTTTCTTGAAATCCCAAAGGAATAACCAATAAAATGCCCCAATCATGAAGCCATCGACGGAAAGCTGGATAAACAGCCTGTATTTTCACCATACTGTGGGGATAAGGCAGCCGCATACTCCGGCAGAGCCTTTATTTTCAGTCCGATGAATCAGAAGAAATAGCGAACAGGGATTCGATAAGGCCGAAAATCTTTGAAGAGTGTGGGGGGAGGTTTGGAGGGGGGCGGGAGAAACTTTCTAGAAAAAGTTTCTCCCGCCCCCCTCCAATATCCACAATCTTAATACCGATACAGATCCGACTTGAACGGGCCGTCGACGGAGACGCCGATGTACGCAGCCTGCTCTTCGGTAAGTTTGGTGAGCTTCACGCCGAGGCGGGCGAGGTGCAGGCGGGCCACTTCCTCGTCGAGCTTCTTGGGCAGCGTGTACACCTTCACTTCGTGATCCGTGGCGGCGAGCTCCATCTGGGCCAGCACCTGATTGGTGAAGCTGTTGGACATGACGAAGCTGGCGTGGCCGGTGGCGCAGCCGAGGTTCACGAGGCGGCCTTCGGCGAGGATGATCAGGGAGCGGCCGTTGGGCAGCACCCACTTGTCCACCTGCGGCTTGATCTGGATGCGCTTGTTGGCCGGGTTTTCCTCAAGCCACGTCATTTCGATTTCGTTGTCGAAGTGGCCGATGTTGCAGACGATGGCCTCGTCCTTCATGTTGTTCATGTGCTCGCCGGTGATGACGTGGTAGTTGCCGGTGCAGGTGACGAAAATGTCGCCTTCCTTCACGGCGTCTTCCATCGTGGTCACTTCAAAGCCTTCCATCGCGGCCTGAAGAGCGCAGATGGGGTCGATTTCGGTCACGAGCACACGGGCGCCGAAGCCGCGCATGGAATGGGCGCAGCCCTTGCCCACGTCGCCGTACCCGGCAACGACCACAACCTTGCCCGCGATCATGATGTCGGTGGCGCGCTTGATGCCGTCGGCGAGGGACTCGCGGCAGCCGTACAGGTTGTCGAACTTGGACTTGGTTACGGAGTCGTTCACGTTGATGGCCGGGAACAGCAGCTTGCCCTGTTCCGAGAGCTGGTACAGGCGGTGGACGCCGGTGGTCGTTTCTTCGGACACGCCGCGAACCTTCGCCGCCACCTTCGTCCAATGGCCGGGATTGGTCTTATGGCCGAGGCTGATGCGATCCATAAGGACGCGGGCTTCCTTGGAGTCGCAAGGCTTGTCGAGCACGGAAGGATCGCGGTCCGCATCCACGCCGAGGTGGATCATCAGGGTGGCGTCGCCGCCGTCGTCCACGATGAGATCGGGGCCGGAACCGTCGGGCCACGTCAGGGCCATTTCCGTGCACCACCAATAGTCCTCAAGCGTTTCGCCCTTCCATGCGAAAACCTTGGCGTAGCCGAGCTCCGCGATGGCGGCGGCGGCGTGATCCTGCGTGGAGAAGATGTTGCAGGACGCCCAGCGGATGTCCGCGCCGAGCTCATACAGCGTCTTGATGAGCATGGCGGTCTGGATGGTCATGTGCAGCGAGCCCATGATTTTGAAGCCTTTGAGGGGCTTCTTGTCTCCGTAGCGGCGGATGAGTTCCATCAGGCCGGGCATTTCGCGCTCGGAGAGCTGCATTTCCTTCTTGCCGAAGTCGGCAAGGCTGATATCCGCCACCTGATAGGGCAGCGACAGATCGAGAGGCTTCGCGTTGGACATAAGTATCTCCATAAAGTTGATATGTTACAGGCGTCGGGCCAGCGTGAGGTTGAGCGCCAGCCCCTGTTCCACGAGGTGGCGGGCAGTGGAAACGACCTCGAAGGACGCCGCTTGCAGCAGCCTCGACATGGTCGCTTCATCGAATCCGAGCCACAGATCCCCGTAGTCCAGACGCATCCTTTCCTGAGTATGCCGATCAAAGTCCGCCACAACGAGCAGCCCGCCGGGACGCAGTACGCGCCGGATTTCGGCAAGGGCGTTCTCCGGGTTGGACAGGTGGTGCAGCACCATATTGATGCTGGCGAAATCCGCCTCGCAGTCCCGCAGCGGAAGGTGGCTGAGTTCCCCGATGCGCAGAGAGACGCCTTCAGGCTCCCCCTCCACTCCGGCAAGGCGCCGCCGGGAAAGCTCCAGCATCCTCGGCGAACCGTCCACCCCGATGATCTGCCGGGCGCGCCCGCGCATCCGTTCCAGCACGATCCCGGTTCCGCACCCCAGATCCACCGCCGCCTCACAGCCTTCGGGCATCATGCCGCACACGGCCCCGGCGAGATCGAAACCGCCGAGCACTTCGCGGCTCAGGGTATCCCAGTGTTCGGCGATGGTATTGAAGAACTGCCGCGTCTTGAGCGCCCGATCCTCAATGATCTTGGCGGCCATTTCCACATCCGCGCGCATTTCGGCGTCTTCGTCCAGAAAGGGCATGGCGGCTTTCAGGAAAGCGGCGCCCTCCCCTTCCTTTACGGAGGAGTAAAACACCCACAGCCCGTCCCGGCGCGAGGAAAGCAGCCCAGCTTCGGTCAGGATCTTGAGGTGGCGCGAAACCCGCGACTGGCCCATTTCGAGGATGCTTACCAGTTCATTGACGGAAAGTTCATACCGCTCAAGAACATAGGTAAGCCGCAGCCGGGTCTCGTCGGACAGTGCCTTGAAATAGCGGATAGCGTTGGACATGCGGTTTCAAAGGGTTACAGATGTATCAAGATGAACGGATGGTTTTATATAAAGAAATCTTCATATAGTCAAGGAGAGGAAAAAAT
>NZ_DBMAFI010000099.1:0-9926 GCF_057864385.1 Bilophila sp.
CGGCGGGCGGCATGGAGGCGGCCAGCGACCGCTTTATGAACCCCGACGACGCCGACGCCACCAAGACGGCCTGTGCAGGAGCGCAGGCCGTTTGTGTATCGGTAAAGCGTGAAAAAAAGACGGAGCAGCCGCCCCGTCTGTATGACCTCACTTCCTTGCAGCGGGAGGCCAACCGCCTGTTTGGATTTACCGCCAAGCAGACCCTTGACTATGCCCAACAGCTCTATGAAAAGAAGCTGCTGACTTATCCCCGCACCGACAGCCAGTATCTTACCGACGATATGCAGCCTACGGCGGAAAGCATCGTGTCCGGCCTGTGGCCGCTGCTTTCCTTTGCGGCGGGGCTGGACATTGCCCCGCAGTTTGGCCGGGTGCTGAACAGCAAAAAGGTATCCGACCACCACGCCATTATCCCCACGATGGAGTTTGTGCAGAAAGGCTTTGACGGGCTGACCGAGGGCGAAAAGAAACTGCTGTCCCTTGTGTGCTGCAAGCTGCTGTGTGCTGTGGCCGCGCCCCATGTGTTTGAGGCCGTCACCGCCACATTCACCTGCGCCGGGAAAGAGTTTACCGCCAAGGGCAAAACCATCCTGACGCCGGGCTGGAAAGAGATTGACCGCCGTTTCAGGGCGTCGTTCAAGACTGACGCCGACGAGGACGCGCCGGAGCTGGCGCGGGAGCTGCCGGAGATCACCGAGGGCCAGACCTTTGACAAGGTGGAGGCTTCCGTCACCGAGCATTTCACCACACCCCCGAAGCCCTACACCGAAGATACGCTTCTGTCGGCTATGGAACGGGCCGGGGCCGAGGATATGCCGGAGGACGCCGAACGGCAGGGATTGGGAACCCCGGCCACCCGCGCTTCCATTCTGGAAAAGCTGGTGCAGATGGGCTTTGTGGAGCGCAAGGGCAAGCAGCTACTTCCCACCAAGGACGGCCACAACCTTGCCTGCGTCCTGCCGGATGTGCTGACCTCTCCCCAGCTCACCGCCGAATGGGAAACCAAGCTGACGGCCATTGCCAAGGGCGAGGCTGACCCGGAGGGCTTCATGGCTGGCATTGAGGAAATGACGCGGGGGCTGATTTCCGGCTATTCGCAGATCAGCGAGGACGCGCAGAAATTGTTTCAGGCCGAGCGCGTGGCGATTGGCAAGTGTCCCCGCTGCGGCGAAAGCGTCTACGAGGGCAAGAAGAACTACTACTGCAGAAACCGGGCCTGCCAGTTTGTCATGTGGAAGAATGACCGATTTTTTGAGGAACGGGGCAAGGCGTTCACACCGAAAATCGCCGCTGCGCTGCTCAAAGACGGAAAGGCAAAGGTAAAGGGCCTGCGCTCCATGAAAACCGGGAAAACCTACGACGGGACGGTACTTCTGGCTGATACCGGCGGGAAATACGTCAACTATCGCATTGAACGGAGGGACAAAAACTAAAAAACAGCAAGCATAGGAAGTGTAGCCACACTTCCGGCAAATCCCTGACCCGGCTCACCCTGCCGGGCCGGGGATTTTGCTTTTTGGGGCATATCCCCAAACCCCTTGATTTTTTCAGAAAGGAGGGCTGCCGATGGCAAGTCTTAGGGACATCGTATCAGAGTATCAAGACGACCTGCGAAACGGCATTGCATGGCTGGCGTTCTGGCGCGAGGGCCGGAGCTGGCAGGCGGAGGCGTTTCACCTTGATCTGGACGACACCCTTTATCCAGAGGACAGGGCGCGGCTTGCAGAGATACAGGCCGCCGACCCACAGGCCGTTGTGGTAAACGGCTACTATTCCGGCTATCTGGGCGAGGAAATGAACGTGGCGGAGCTGGTTGCCGGAGTACGCCACCACTACGACAACGGCCTGAACAATATTGCCTCATTCATGGAGGCCCACAGCGACGAGCTGCCGCCGGATGTGTTGGAGGCAGCGCGGGAGAAAGCCCATGCTGCCGGACTACCGTTCTATGAACGCCCCTACCGTGGGGACGACATCGACCCGTACACCTATGACGGCCACATGAGCATTGAGGACTACGAGTTGATGCAGAAATTGATGGAGCAAGACCGGGAACAGGCTCACCCCAAAGAAGCCGCCCCGCTGGAAATAAGCAACGGCCTGATGCTGATTGATACCAACCGTACCACGTTTGATATGCAGGCCATCCAGAACCGGCGCTTCATGTTCTCCCCGCAGACCGGGGAACTGATTTTAGGCAGGCAGTACCGGGGCAATACCCTTGTCAAGAGCCACGCCGAGGAACACGGGGAAAGCGGTGCGAAAGCCCCTTTTGACAGCTTTCTTCGCGGCTGGGTTGGGACTGGAAAAGATTACAAAGACGGCGTAATCCATTTTGCCCCGGCGATTGACGCCCGCAATCCAGAACAATTCGACCACGCTTTTTCCACAGTGGAGATGTTCGCCCGAAATGGAGCCAACGGCAAAACCGTCATTCGCGGTTTTGGGGATGTATGGGAGCAACCATTATCTGAACTTATCCCGGAAAGGAGGAACCCCGTGAACGAAATGTTTTCTATCCTGCTTCATAACCGCCAGCGTTATGAGCAAGGCAAAGAGGGCCTTTGGCTTTCTTTGCCGACCACAACCGAAAAGCTACAAGAAGCCCTGCGGGAAATCGGCATCAGCGCCGACAATCCGCAGGACTTTTTCTTGTACGACTATCGAAGCCCACAGGAGCATCCTGTCAAGCTGCCCCGCGATCTGGTGCTGTCCGCCGGTGTGGACGAACTGAACTTCCTTGCCGCAAGGCTGGAAAAATTGGAAGCCGCCGAGCTTGCGGAGCTGAACGCCGCCCTGACAAGCCCGCAGAGCGACTTCCACAGCATCGGCCAGATCATCGACTACCCCGACAACGTGGATTTCTATGTACATCTGCCGGATGTCACCGGCACCGGTCAGTTGGGGGACTACTACCTGAACCGTTCCGGCATGGTGGATATGCCGGAGGAATGGAAAGCGGGGATCTTCCTGCCCCGCTTTGGCCTGCATATTGCCAACGCCGAGCATGGCGTTTTCACTGATTACGGCTATCTAGTGAAAAGCGGCGACGAATGGCAGCGCGTCCATGAGGGACAGCCGGTGCCGGAGGAATACCGGGTGATGGCCTACCCCCAGCCGGAGGCTGACCGGGAAGCCTTTCGCACCGAACCGGCGGCCCCCGCCGCCGTTCTGCCGGAGGCAGGCCCGATTATCATAAAAAGCATGACTAAAGACGAATACATGAAAGAGATCACCGACAGGCTGGAAGCCGGGGTGCGGGGTGTTCTGGACAGTGAGAATTACAAAGCCTACCTCACCTCAATGTCCAAGTTCCACACATACAGTTTCCGAAATACCATGCTGATTTTCCTGCAAAAGCCGGACGCTTCTCTGGTAGCTGGTTTAGGGAAATGGCAATCGGAATTTGAACGCACCCGAAAACAGGGCGAAGCCGGGCTGAAAATCATAGCCCCTAAATTCTACACAGTCAAAAAGCGCGTTGCAAAGAAAGACCCTGACACCGGCGAACCCATCAAGGACAAAAACGGCAAGCCGGTGATGGAGGAACAGGAAATCACGGTGCCGGACTATCGTGTGGTATCGGTGTATGACGTAAGCCAGACCGAGGGCAAGGAGCTTCCAAAGACCCATGTGGATATGCTGTCCGGCGACGTGGAGCAGTTTCAGGATTTGCAGGCGGCTTTGGAAAGATCGTCCCCCTATGCTATTTCCATTGAGCCGGTTTTGGACGGAACCAAGGGCCGCTGCTTCTATCTGGAACAGCGGATCGCCGTCAATGCGGGCATGAGCGAATTGCAGACCCTAAAGACTGCCATCCATGAAGTCGCCCACGCCCGCCTGTATGAGAAAAACAGCCATCTTACGGAGGATAAACAGCCGGACAAGGCCACCCGCGAGGTGCAGGCCGAGAGCGTAGCCTATGCGGTATGCCAGTATTGGGGGCTGGACACGTCCGATTATTCCTTTGGGTATATCGCAAATTGGAGTTCCGGCAGGGATTTGAAAGAATTGCAGGCGTCCCTTGAAACGATCCGGGCCGCTGCCAATGACCTTATCAATGAAATGGAAGTCCACCTGTTAGAGCTTCAGCAGGAACGGCAGGCCCAGCAGGAACACGCGGCCCCGGAACAGGCCAGCGATATTTCCGAACCCCGGCAGGAGCCGCAGGCGTGGAATGGGATTGACGGCCTCTTGAATGAAAAGCCATTGATGCCGGAGGCGTCCCCGGTGGAACGGGCCGCCGCGCTGGTGGCGCTGGCCGAAAAGGACGGCCCGCGTTTGGGCGACGGGGAACGCCGCCTGATTATGGAATATGCCGAGGCCGTGGGCGACACCGATAAGGTGATTGAACTTATCAACCGTCTGTGCGAACAGGGCTTTGAACTGCAACACGGCTACATGGACGATTTTATGAAAAGCCAGATGGAAAATGAGATTGCCGTTGCAAGGGCGGAACAGACCATTGCCCGTGACCCGGCAGCGGAGCCCATTGTCACGATTATTTGGAGTGAAAGCCCACACTTAAAAGACGGCCAGCAAATGCCGCTGCATGAAGCCGAAGCCGTTTTCGGGGCGCTGGACAGTTCCAAACGGCTGGAACGGGAACAGCCCGACTACACGGGGGGCTGGTACGACAAGACCAAGTTCCGCATTGACTTCTCGTTTCAGGGGCAGCCGGACAACTACGAGGGGCGGCAGGATTTTGGCGACGGGGACGGTTCCCTGATTGAGCATATCCGGGGCTATCACGAATACTACGCACAGGATGAAAGCTGGAAAAACCATGTGCTGAAACATGAGGGGCCGGAGGCATGGGAGGCAGACAAGGCCCAGCGGGAAATGCTTCTGACTGAATTTGTCCCCTATATGGAGCTGCATTGTAACCTGTCCCGGCTGGAACAGGAGGCGCAAACCCGTCTGGCATCCGGCGAAACCCTGACGCCGGAGGAAACAGCCTACTATGGGGCGCTGGAAAACTACGTCAAGGAGTGCCGCCCGCTTCTCAATCAGGGCCAGTATCAGTTGCCGGAGCCGCCGAAACTTTCTGACTTCGACCAGAGCTTGCAGGACTATAAAGCGCAGGTACAGGCCGAGATCGCGCAGGAAGTCGCTGACGCCGGTATGACCGTGGAGGAATACGCGGCGGCTGGTTATGAGGCCCCGACAGAACCAGAGCCGGAGCCTGCCCCGGAGCAACCGCAGGAAGCCCCGGAGCCGCCGACAAAGGAGCCTGCGGCGTCCGACTACTATTATTCCATCAACGAGGGCGCGGCCCGCCGCGCCAAGGAGATGAACAGCTATTCCGATTACAAGCCCGGCAGCGCCACGGCGGAGTACCGACATTATGTGGATAATGCCTTTGAAATCGCGCAGGCACAGAAAAAGCGCGTTGATCCCATGTACCATGAGAAAATCGACAGCCTGCTTGACACCTACGCCCGGAAACTGGCCGCCAACATGAACCACAGCTTTGCCATTGACGCCCGTGTTCCCTCGATCCTGATTGCCGGTGGTTCCAATTTCCCGGTACGCCAGAAAGAAAAACAGAACGCGGCCCGCGACAGCAATATGCAGGAATGGCAGTACATTCAAGGGCTGCTTGATAAAATCCGCAGCACCGGCATGGGTGGCATCCGGCAGGACGACCCGCAGGCCATCCCCAAGCTGCAAAAGAAACTGGACGGGCTGGTAAAGGCGCAGGAAACCATGAAAGCCGTGAACGCTTACTACCGCAAACACGGCACGCTGGACGGCTGCCCGCACCTTTCCCCTGAAAATCTTGAAAAGCTGAAAGCGGCTATGGTGTCCGGCTGGCATTATGAAAAGAAACCCTTTCAGAGCTGGGAGCTGTCTAACAACAACGCGGAAATCCGCCGCATCCGGCAGCGGATCGACAGCCTGACCCGCGCCAGAGAAACCGTCTATGTGGGCTTGGAGTTTGAGGGCGGCCATGTGGAGGCCAACCGGGAACAGAGCCGTTTGCAGGTGTTCTTTGAAGATAAGCCGGACGCCGACGCCCGCCAGCAGTTGAAAGAACACGGATTCCGATGGGCGCCAAGCGTCGGGGCATGGCAGCGGCTTTTGAATGGGAACGCCTATTACGCCGCTGACCGCATTTCAAGTATTCAGCCCCTTACCGGCGAGAAGCCCACGGAGCTGCAACGCAGCAGCATCCGACAGCAGCAGGCGCAGATGGCACAGGCCCAAGCCGAGCCGGAGGAATGTGTCTACCGGGTACACGCCGCCACCCGCAGCGACAGCCCGGAAAACCTGTATTTGCTGCAAGCCTATGTCCCGCAGTCGGACGGCACTGTAAAAATCGGGGCGGTTCTTTATGCCGGGACGGAAGAAAAATGCCGGGAACTGCTGGATCAGCTCAACACCGGGGAGCTGACGCAGGAAGCCGTCAAGGAGTTGTACGCCAAGGAACAGGAGCAGCCACAGGAAGCGACCCCTGAACAGGAGACAGTACCAGAGCCGGAGCTGGAAATCACGCCGGAGCCGGAAACGGCGCAGGATGATGTGTCCGACGCCGAGCCGCAGGAAAAGTCCGCCGACAAGCCCCTGACCGGCTTGCAGAAAAAGGCGGTGGAAATCGCTGGCCGCTACAAAGACCTGCCCCTGCAAGGCAAGATTGATATAATCGCGCAGGCGTTTGGCTGCAAGACCGGCGAAATCCGCACGTCCCCCTGTACCGGCAAATGGCGCGGCACCAGTGATATGTCCATTCACTTTGACAACGGCGCGTCCCTGTTCATCGGCAACCACCTGACGCCAAAAGCCAAAACCGTAAAGGTACAGACGGAATGTGTCAACAGTGCATTGGTGCATTTTAACCCGGAGATCGTGCAGGCCGCCAAGGAAGCCGCCCTGCCTGTTCTGTTGCAGAGGGAAGCCAAGGACAACGAGATCGCCGCCCAAAAGGGCCTAAAGCCCTACACGCTGCTGAATGTGGAGTTTAACGACGGGGCCGACGAGCAGACCGGCGGCTATATCGGCTGGTACTATGTGACGCTGGCCGTGGACGGAAAAATCTGCACCCATCTGGAAACGGGATTGAGCCATGATATAGCAGATGGCAAGGTGAGCGACACCCCCACGCGGGCAGACTACTTCACAGCGGGGGCCTTGAAAGAAACCGATGTGGACTATATGTTTAACAACGTGGGCTTTTCCTCTGCGTCCACCCTCTATGCGCTGCCGCTGCGGGAGGATGTACGGGAACGGGCGGAAAAGACACTGGCGGAACGGACTGCCGCCGAGCCGCAGGCAGGCCGGGAATGGGGCTTCTATGTGATTGCCGACCTGAAAACATGGGCGACCAATGCGGAACACCAAAGCCCCATTGAACACTTTGCCACCTTTGAAGAAGCCAAGGCCCGGTTTGACGAGCTGCGGGGCCAGCCCTACAACAACGAGGCCCAAGACCTTAACGACGCAGGACAGCCCTACGCACATTTGACGCTGGGCGTGGAAAGCAAGGATGGCATGAGCGCCACCGATATTCTCCAAGTACGGGCGGGACAAAACTATCTTGTGGACGACTTCACCCGCATGGAACGGCTGCGGGACGATCCCGTGGTACTGGAAAGCCTCTCCCGCGTGGCAAAGGAAATCGGTTTTGACCGTGTACGGCCCTATGTTCAGGAAAATGGCAGCTACAAGGCCATGCCGGATATGCCGTTTTCTGAATGGGAGAACCCTTATTTTACGGTTGATCCCCCGGAGCCGGACGACACCTTTTCCATCTATCAAGTGCCTGCTGGCCCGGAGGGGCACGACTTCCGTTATCGGCCCTATGAGGAATTGCAGGCCGCAGGGCTGACCGTGGACAGGAAAAACTATGCGCTTGTCTACACGGCCCCGCTGGACAAAAAGACTACGTTGGAGGATATTTACCGCACGTTCAACGCCGACGACCGGCCAGCCGGTTTCCGGGGACACAGCCTGTCCGTTTCGGACGTTGTTGTGGTAAATCGCGGCGGCAAGGAGGAAGCCCATTACTGTGACAGCATCGGGTTTACTCCTGTGCCGGAGTTTATGCAGGAAAGCCCGATTAAGACCGCTGAAATGTCCACCGAGCAGAATTACAACATGATTGACGGCGTATTGAACAATACCCCGTCGATGGGGGAACTGGAAGCAAGAGCAAAGGCCGGGGAACAGATTTCCCTTTTCGATGTGGCCGAGGCAGCCAAGGCCGAGGACAAGAAGCCGAAGCAGACCCGCCCGGCGTCCAAGACCGCCCAGCGCCAGAAAAAGCCGTCCATCCGGGCGCAGCTCAAAGCCGCCAAGGAGGAACAGGCCAAGAAGCCGCCGCAGCGAGAAAAATCAAAAGAATTGGAGGTATGACAATGCAGTTTAATGTGGAGGAAGAAAACCTGATCTGTCTGTATCACAATGCCGACCGGCGCAGGACGATGGCGAAGCTCCATGCCGCGCTGCCGGATATGGGCGGGGAAATGGCGGCGTTGGCCCGCCAGACCCTTACCAAGCTGGACACCATGACCGACGCCGACTTTGAGGCGTACCAGTTCCATTTCACAGACGAGTAAATAAGTATAACGAAGCGCCGGGCGCGGGGGCTGTATGGCCTCTGCGTCCGGCGCTGTTTTTTTGCCTTTATGCCTGCTCCATCGGGAAATTCGGCAGGGCTTCCAACAGTTTCATAATCAAGTGCTGTTTCATATCCTCGTCAACGGCCAGCTCGTCAATCATGGGGGCATAGTGTTCAAGCACCTTTTCCGTAGCCCACTTCTCGCCTGCGACGGCGGCCTTGATCGTGGCGCTGTCCAGCAACATTTCCTGTTCGGCCATCCTGTCCACTCCTGTCTTTTTTATGCTTGTATCAGCATAACACAGAACCGGCAGAAATACCAGCGGCGGAAACATTTTCCTACGCATTTAGAAGCCCTCTCTGGCGGGAATTGGATAATCTGTCCCGCCTGCCTGCCGACCATGCCGGGAAAGCCCTTCTATGGCTGGCTTTCACCGCCCTAAATGCGTAGACAGGAGGTATCTTTTCCGCTGCCGTTTGGCCTCTTTCTTCCGATGTATGGCTGCCTCAGTATATGACCTATACTTACACTCTATTATTCATATTTTCCGTCTTGTGTTCTTCGAGCTGATGAAATATAATAAAAAAACTCGTTTGAACACTATTAAGAAATCAGTCTTTTCATGCCGGGAATGAAATTACCTACTTCGCCTCGACATTTTACCTGAAAAAAATTATTTAAAAAAGTGAACCGCCTACAAAGTCATAGCGAATATAGGGTGAACGGGCAATGGAGGTGAAACATTGGACGCAAGAGAAATCGAGAAGTGTATTGATGAGTTCGGTACAGATATATATAGATTTTGCCTGAAACTCTGTATGGACAAATCAGAAGCAGAGGACTTGTATCAACAGACTTTTCTAAAAGCGTTAGAAATGGAATGGACACTTGACTGGGGGCAAAATCCAAAAGCACTGTTTTTTTCCTTGACACACAATCTTTGGAAAAGCGATAGACGAAAGCAGGCCCGCCGAAATATGATTGCTCCATGTAGTAATTTGGATGATGAAGCAGAAACAGTCTTACATTCCGACGAAAGTATTGAAGAAAGCTACTTGCAGAAAGAATTGATTTCAGAAGTTAATCGGATTATTGAAACCCTACCAGAAAAAATCCGAATACCGCTGACACTGTTTTATCTTTCTAATTGTTCCGTAGAGCAAATATCAACAATCATTAAGAAACCGCCCGGAACGGTAAAAAGCCGATTGTTTAAGGGAAGAAGTCTGATTAAGAAAAGATTGGAGGAAGCAGGATATGAAACATGACCTTTTCAATACAGAAATTGATGAAATCATCCGGGCTTCTATGAAACTGGCTGACGAACCAGACCCGGAGTTGAACAACAAACTGAAAGCGACATTG
>NZ_DBMAFI010000100.1:0-9889 GCF_057864385.1 Bilophila sp.
AAATTTTCAGTTTGTTTACGACAGATACCAAGGGAAGAAAAAAAAGTACAATACCAACATATTGCAATGAGCATATTTCCATCACCCGGGCTTTGCTCTCGTTGGTGGAATCGCTCTCCGACATACCATACATAATCAATTAAGGACATATTCAGCTTACGTTTCACGACGCTTTGGTAGGGGATTATATTAGCATATGCTAATCCAATAATACCTAACGGATAATCGACTTTCCAAGGATGATTGGTACGCTCGCCATCAAATCCATTTGAACAACAAAAAGGACGGCCACACCGCGCCGATTAAGCAGTTCCGTTAGGGACAGCATACGAGACGTTCACTTTCACAATGAACGCTGCATTTCAACTATATGAAATTCAAAATAAAATATTAGAAAATCACCGAAAAGATGAATATCCCCACATACTGCGACAACCGGCAGCAGGCAGGCTTCCGGGAAGCCCGTACCTTTCCGGGCAGACTAAAACGGCGGAACGGCATGATCAACGCAGGTACTTCTGGAGCATGCGCAGCACTTCCTTCATATCAAGCGGCTTGGCAATGTGCGCATTCATGCCGCTGTCCAGACACTTCTGAATATCCTCGGAAAAGGCGTCGGCCGTCATGGCTATGATGGGGATATCGGCATCCGGCCTGTCCATAGCTCGAATGCTTCTAGCCGCCTCGTAGCCGTTCATGACCGGCATACGAATATCCATAAGCACCACGTCGTAATACCTCACGCTGGACTCCCTGAACATATCCACGCATACCTGCCCGTTTTCCGCCCAATCCAAGTCAAAGCCATATTCCTGTAAAAGGGTGCTCGCCACTTCCCAATTCAGCTCGTTGTCTTCGGCCAACAGGATACGTTTTCCCTTCCAATCCGGCACGGCGTGCTCTTCCTGAAGCCCGCCCGGTTCCGCATCCTCTTCCACAAACCGCTTCAATTCATAAAACAGCGTGGACTTGAACAACGGCTTGGAAATGAAGCCGGTAATACCGGCAAGACGGGCCTCTTCCTCGATTTCACTCCAGTCATAGGCGGAAATCAGCAGGATGGGCACATCTTCGCCCAAATGCCGGCGCAGTTCCCGCGCCGTTTCAAGCCCGTTCATTCCCGGCATTTCCCAATCCAGAAGCACCATATGATAGTCTTGGCCCTGCTCATGGCGGCGCACGCTCATCTGGACGGCACTCTGCCCGTCCTGTACCCATTCCGCCTGTATCCCCAACTCCATCAGGGAAGAGGCGGCACTCCGGCATAACTCCTCGTCGTCGTCCACCACCAGAATGCTCCAGTCGGGAAGCACCATGTCCTCTTCCTGCATGTCCACCCTTTCCATATCCAGCGTGATGTGGAACTCCGACCCCCGATCCGGCTTGCTGCGCAGCTCTATGGTTCCCTTCATCTCGTCCACGATATACTTGGTGATGGCCATGCCCAACCCCGTTCCTTCTATCCTGTGGACGCGGGCATTGGACTCGCGAGAAAACGAATCATAGATCCTCTTCTGGAATTCTTCCGTCATGCCGATGCCAGTATCCTTCACATGGATATGGGTGCGCACATGCCCATCCCCCAGAGGAGAACGCTCCTGATACAGGCTCACGGCGACGGAACCGCCCAGGGGCGTGAACTTGAGCGCGTTGGAAAGCAGATTCAGCAGAACCTGATTCAGCCGCACGTTGTCGGAATAGACTCTTTCGGCCAGAATATCGTGGATGCGGATATCGAAACGCAGTTTCTTCGCCCTGACCTGCGGCTGCACGATGCCCACCAGCCCTTCCATGACCTCACGCAGGGAAACGATGTCGATATTGAGCGAGAGCCTGCCGCTCTCGATCTTGGACATATCCAGCACATCGTTGATCAATCCCAACAGATGCCTGCTGGAAAGCGTGATTTTCCGCAGGCAGTCGTGAACAATGGCGGTATTCTCGAAATTCGACGCGGCGATGGCCGTCATGCCCACGATGGCGTTCATGGGCGTACGGATGTCGTGACTCATATTGGACAGGAATTCGCTCTTGGCGCGGTTCGCCCTGTCCGCCTCATGTTTCGCCTGCCGCAGCGCAAGCACCTGCCGCCTCGCCGTCCTTCCATAAAGGAACACCATGACCAATACCGGCAGCAGAATCAGTACGCACCCCAGCAGCGAAACAAAAAGCCTCCTGTCTCCCAACTCCGCGATTATCATGTCGAGAGGCCCATGAGGCATGACCGTCACCAGAAACCACTCGGAAGAAGGCATCTTTGAACAGTACACATGGCGGCGTTCCCCCCCGTCGCGCATGGTGAGGAGCATGGTATGCGGCTCGTCACGCATAAGATGTTCCCTCATGGCGGCGACCATCTCCGCGGGCGACACATCGTCGAAGACGCACTCCTCCATGAGCCTGTTGTAATAGTTGCCGCCCCCAAGCCCCGCATTGCTGAGCACGAAGCTCCCGTCCCTGCGGATGATGTGGGAAAAGGTCAGAAAATTTTCTACGGCATCAAGCGACAGGGATTCGTTGAGGTTTTCGAGAGGGACCCCGGCCACCAGAGCCGTGCATTGCCTGCCGTCCGACATGGGATACCCTTCCGATAGGGGATAGCCTACGGATATCCCCAGCAGAAGAAGCTTCTCCCCGGATGCCGTGACGCCGATACTCACTTTCCGCTCAGCGTTGTTCAGGGACAGGAGAAACGCCCCCTCATTGAGGACGGTCACAGGTTCGCCGTGGATGACGTCGGCATATCCGTCCGTGGCGTAAAGGGCCAGATAGGAAAAATCCCTCAGGGCGGCATGATCGTTCATCTGCTGCCGTACCTCCGGAACGAGGCCCGCAGCCATAGCCTCCGGCAGAGTGCGGTCGAGGATGACCTCAATCTGTTTCAGGCGCAGGGAAATGATGGATGCGAAGTGCAGATTCACCTGATTGTTTATCTCTTTCAGATAGATCTCGCCCACTATGCGGATGGATTCCCCGGTATGGCGAACCATATCGCGGGTGCTCCAGACGAAAAACCCAACGCAGATGAAGACGCTGATGGCCCCACCGATGACGAACTGGCGTATATTCTTCATGAAACCTTTTGCTCCTCGCAGCACATTCCGGTTATGGGCGGAACGGGACGGCTAGCTATTCTTGATGAATTTTTCCAGCAGGCTGAAGAGAAGACTGAAATCAATGGGCTTGGCCACATGCGCATCCATGCCCGCCGCCGTGGTAGCCACGATGTCCTCCGCGAAGGCGTTGGCCGTCACCGCAATGATGGGGACGCTTTTCGCATCGGGCCTGTTCATGGCCCGTATCTGCCGGGCCGCCCCGCAGCCGTCCAGTTCCGGCATCTGCATGTCCATGAGGATGAAATGGAAAGAAAACGGTTCGGATGCGGCAAACTGTTCCACGGCTTCCGTGCCGTTCCATGCCTGAACGACCTCTATTCCGTGCATGGAAAAGACCTCGACGGCCAGTTCCATGTTCACCATGTTGTCTTCGGCCAGCAGAATGCGCTTCCCGCGGAGGGCTTCCATATCCGGGGCATCCTGCTTTTCCTTCTCTTCCCCCGCGCAAACGGGATCGACACTGACGAAGGGCAAGACGATGGTGAAGGTACTGCCGCGCCCCACTCCGCTCTCCACGCTGATTTCACCGTTCATCTGTTCCACAAGATTCTTGGTGATGGACATTCCCAACCCCGTCCCGGCCACCTTTTTTGAGCCAAAACGATTTTCCCGCGCGTAGGGCTCGAACAGATGGGGGAGGAAATCCGGGGACATCCCTATACCGGTATCCGAAACCACGAATTTGTATTTGTCGGTATTCCTTATCTGGGTGACGGCGATGGAAATGGCATCATCCGCCGAGGTAAACTTGAAGGCGTTGGAAAGCAGATTATTCAGAAGCTGCCCTATGCGCACAGGGTCGGCCATGACCCATGCGTTTTCCAGTTCCATGCTCGCCTGCAGGCTCTTGTGCTCCACCTCGGCCTGCACACGATAGGCATCAAGGCAGTCCTGAACGCATTGCCGCAGGTCTATCTTCTGATTGTTCAGGTCGAACCGCCCTTCCTCCATGCGCGACAGATTCAGGATGTCGTCGATCAGGTTCTTGAGCTGGAAGCTGGAGTAATGGATTTTATCAAGGTATCCGGCGACTTTCTCCTTATCGTCCAGAGCCTGCCTTGCCAGATCGGACATGCCGATGATGGCGTTGAGCGGCGTGCGCATGTCATGCGACATATTGGCGAAAAAGGCTTGCCTAGCCTTTTCGCTCCGCCGGGCGGCTTCCAGCGTATCTTCCAGCAGTTTCCGCTCCTGAAGCTGCCACAGCTTTTCCTGTTCTATTTCACGGAAACAGAGCACCACTTCCTCAGGCGTCAGGGATTCGTCGAACAGGACGCGCACACTGACCCAACGGTATTCTTCACCAAAAAGGCGGCGAAAATCCCCCCCGAAGTCCCGGACTTTGCGGGAAACAAGCGTGCGGATGCTTTCACAGGAAAAATTCTGCCTGTACTCCTCACGGGCGTCCGGCTCAATGACCTCCAGCATGACCTGCATCAGCAGGCTGTATTTCCCGGTCTGCGAGACCCTTTCCCGTACGTAGCCAGACCCCTTGATCATTTCATAGGCATCATTCTCAAAATTTACGCGGTACAGCGCATAATAGGAGTTGCCCAAGACCCGCACGGCCTCGTTGGTGCGCTTCATAAGCGTATTCACCCTGCCGGAACGCCATGAAAGGATCGCAAGTATTGCAAGGAAAATGCAAACAGACAGTATTAAAAATATTAATAGCGTATTGGATTCTTTCAAAATACTGTAGTGAGGGATGGTAACGATGGAATACCATCCATTATGCATCCTGTCATAGTATATAGCCCTCTTGTTGCCATCCAGATCAATAATATAAGAATCATATTCTTCAAATTCATTATTCTGTATTTTTCTAACCAGATCGAATACATAATCTTGTAATACGTCATCCGGGACATTCAATCCTGTCTGTGTGTAAAGAAGCGTTCCGTTATTGTCACAAAGGAAAAAAGATTCATAACTTTTCAGCTTTTGCGGCAGAAAATTAAAACGGAAATAGTGAGGAAAAATATCAAAAGCCAGTACGGCATTCGCTGTCCGGGATTTCTGTGCTATGGTGACTACAGACTTGCCCGTGGCGGCGTCCTCATAAACGCCGCTGAATACAGGAACACCGGGGTTCTTCTGGGCCATTTTGAACCAGTCTCGTTCCCTAGGGGTAAAATCGGGCATCTTTTCCTGCAACTGGCGGGCCATATCGACGATCTTTCCATTCAAAACGATGTAGGGCACAACTACATTGTCCCCCAGTACAGTCTGAAGCCGCTCAAAATAGATTCGCATCCACTGGACCGTATCCTCCAGCCCCCCCTCCTGCAGACGTTTGTCCATAGATGCGGTGCCGAAGGCCAGAAGCGTCTCGTACACGGCGAGATTGCTTCTTTCCTCGGCCGCGTAGTTCCGGGCCAGAGCCATGCCCGTGACTTTGGCATTCCGAAGAAGCGTATCGCGAAAAAGGCATACCCCGCCCGCAGCCAGCGCGAGTACGACCAGAAATACGAAGATGTTGAGGGACGCTCCGCGCAAAACAGACCTGAACCCCATCGTTCCCCCTCTCAGCCTCTGAAACTCTTTTGGATAGACTGAACGGCTGCGTCATATCTGCGTGTCACTTCCGGCACCATGCTTGCGGCTTCTGCCATATCTCCACGGCGCAAAACCTGAACTTGGCGGGCAAGCAGCTCAAACAGCCCCGTGATGGACATATTCCCGCACACCCCCTTGAGCGTGTGCGCGGCATCCAAGGCCGCGGCACCGTCTCCGGCCTCAAACGCCCCAACAAGTCTGGCATAGGACGTGTCTGCCAAAAACTTTTTCAGCAGCCGTTCCAGCAGGGCCTCATTCCCCATGCAGCGTTCCAGCATGCTGCCCACGTCTATCCCGCCTTCCGTCAACATATTCTTAGTGGCTGCATCCATAGCTTCTTCCCTCCTCCGAATTGCGGACATACAAACTGGCAACCTCTTCTTCCACTGCAAGGAAACGATTCAGCAGGAACGGATTGAACACCCCGCATTCCCCGCGGCGAATCATCTGCAAGGCATCCGCCCGGCTGAATGCGGCCTTATAACAGCGCCTGCTCACCAGCGCGTCGTAAACGTCCGCCAGCGACACAATCTGCGCCCCCAGAGATATTTCATCTCCTTTCAAACCATCAGGATAGCCCCTGCCGTCCCACCGTTCATGATGATGGCGGGCTATATCGCAGGCATACTGATAGGATTCATGACAGCGCAACTGCGGAATCCTTTCCAGAAGTTCCGCGCCCTGTGTGGTATGCGTCTTCATGATCTCAAATTCTTCGGGGGTAAGTCTGGCGGGCTTGTTCAGAATGGAATCGGGAATGGCAATTTTGCCTACGTCATGCATGATGGAGGCCAAGGCGATATTTTCTATGGCTTCCTCATTCATCCCCGCTCCCAAATCCGTATGGAGCAGCAGAAGGCGAGTGATGTCATGGATACGGCGAACATGTTCGCCCGATTCTCCATTGCGGAATTCGATGGCCGTGGACAGAGCTTCAATCATTCCCTGATTCAGCTCAATGACCTTCTGCGCCTGAGCAAGCAGTTCCGACTGCTGCTCTTCCACCTTGTTTCCAAGCCTCTTCCGGGCCTGAAACAACTCCACCACGGAGTTTACACGGCGCTGCACTATATAGGGAATTACGGGCTTGCTGATGACATCCATCACGCCCAATTCATAGGCTTCTTTCGTAACGGTATCGCTGGCCTCAGCGGTAATCAGAAAAATGGGGATTTTATCAACCAAGCCCTTGGCTTTCAAATGCCGTAACAATTGTATGCCGTTCATTTCCGGCATCACTACGTCAAGGAGAACCGCGCAGTATTTATCAGGACACGCTAATATTTTTTCGAGGCCTATACTTCCGTTCTCCGCATGCTCCGAAGCATAATAGGGAGCAAACACGTTCTCAAGAATTTCACGATTGATTTCATTGTCATCAACAAGCAGTAGCGTTCCGTTATAAGCCCCTTCGCGCATAGCCGACCTCAACAAGCAAAAATTCCTTCTGTTTTAATATATTATGAGATATGATATAAAATGAAAAACTGTTTTTTATCAATTAGCTGCTTGTACATATTCATTCTATATATTTATTTAAAATAAAAATCCTTATACATACTCCTTGATGTCAACGCTATCAAAATTTCCTATATTAGCAAATTATCAAATATATTTTTCAGAATATATTGTTTTACCTTTAAAAGGCTTTTTAATAAACACGCATGTATTTTATATAATTTACATATACAAACATTACTCAATGCCGGCATCACTCTTTACAATAAATAGTTCCGCCAAAGGAAAATCCCTATGCCCCCTATCAGAAACTGAGTGTGGATAAATAACTTTTGGCAGTATACACGCAGATATATCACAATGTCCAGACTGCTTCACAGGACTCTCCCACCTCTTCAAAAAGCCTTGCAGCACAAAAAGTTACATATTTTTATATTTTTTGCTTAATTGGACAGGATTGTGCAATTTTTTCTCTTAACCAATATTTTTTAAGGATCTGTTATATCATGTGGTTATTTCATATCCACAGCTTAAACGAGTGAAAGAGAACTGCAACGCCGACTGACGGCATTCGGCATGAAACTAGACATGTAAGGGAGGTGTCGGCAGTAGCTTTTTTCCTCCGCCGTTGTTCCCTATCTTCGCAACAAGAATGCAAATATTCTACTTGTGGATACCGATACCGACACACCGGACGTACTCAAGATGCATAAATGCTTTCCCCGTCGAATCTCCCCTGCCGCCTGAACACTCTAGACTGTGTCGTCATGTTGCATATAACTATATGAAATCATTAAAAATAACTTTTTAAAGTCTAAAAAATAGTTAAATAATTTCAACAAATTATATCTAACTGACGACACAACCTAGACAGCACTGACAAGTGGACTAACCTGCAGGACACTTGCAGAACTACCAAGGCTATGCCGTAGTCATCAATGCCGCCGCCCGTACCAAGACCAGCACGGCCAGTTACGGCAGCATCATGAAGGAAGTCCTGCGGGAAATGCCGCGCGAGCTGACTGTTTTCTAGGTAATCAGACGGCACCGCGATTCCATAGAGCTTTTACATTCCTTTCAGGAAAGTGCCTACCGACGTACCTATCCACGTCTGTCGGAATCTGTACTTCGATAAACCGCAGCGTTTTGAGATATACCATACTTCCAACACACGGGAACCGGTTGAGAAAATGGTATAACGCTGGACTTTCCGGCTGTCGGCACCTGTGTGACCGACTTGTTCTATTTCAAACGGATGCCCAACCACGGCGCTCGTCCTAAAAAGCTACGAAACACGCGTGGAATTACAGCATTGGCGGATAGTTCGCGTGAAAATATGTGAAGCCGTCACATGAAAAGCATCATGAACATGGCTGATATGTGATCGATCTCGGCAAAACATATGGGAGGAAGTCGTCTGAAACGGAAGCGGCCCGTCCGCGTAATGTTAGCAACAGATTGAGAATCTCCGGAAAGACAACGCTTCTGATCGCCAATGGCAGCGATGGAACATCAGCACATCTACTACGAGACATTGCCGGATAAAATCGCCGGAGCGTCCAGAACCATTATGGACGGTATGGCCGCTGTCGCTGAAAAAACTGCCGCAATCCAAGCTCACAGGTAGTGTGGTGAAGGAAGCGAAGCCCCCTGCCTCAAAGATTCAATTAGCAGGCTGGTACCCATGGGGTTGATTGCTCTGATTTACCTACTGGCCTGCGGGAGCCTGCTATTCTGGATAGGCTTCCGCATCGACACCGGCAAAGATATTCCTCTGGCGTTGGTGCTGCACCCGCCCTCCGGCTAGTTTATCAGCGGGCAGTATTGAGTACCAGCCTATTTTTCTCCTCTGCAGCAAAGATATTCAACAAAAAAGGAATGGTGGGAAACGGAGTATTGGCACTTTTTTTATTGTGTCAGACATAATATTTCTACTTCTTTTATTGTAAAACTATGATGCAAGGCATTGAATGTTCTATCGACAACGCGATAGAACATTCAATGCCTTATTATTTTAATAAATTATATAAAATAAGTAAAAGCCAATTATAATCCTAATAATATTTTAATTTAATATTAATTCATATCCTAAAACATTATATAGTTATACGCAAAACAATATAATATTCAAAAGCAAACCAAGAATAAAATCAAGTTTTTAATACAGATATAATGTTTTCTAAATTATTACCGGGTTTATCTGATATAAGCCAGTCTCTAAAAAAGCCAGTTAAAAAAATGTGCTAAACTGCACGAGGCCGGCCTTCGCCAAATAAGCAATACTCGTTGTGAAAAACATCATTATTTTTTCATCACTATAGGAGAACACATATATGACTAGCCCTCATCAGTTAAGCCCCTCCATAAGCTCACCTCTTAAACAAGATGACACTCTGTCAGAATATAGCATCGCTAATCTTGATGCGTTTGTCTCAACTGTCTATCTGCCTCATATCCGGCTCCGCAAACGAAGCTGGCGTGTGGATGAGCGCATTGCGCGCCAACATCTGTCTTCGACTTTTGGAGACAAACAACTTGCTGAAATAAGACGCCACGAAGTGGAGGACTGGCTGCACGGGCTGGCGTCCAGCGGGCTGTCCCCGGCCACCTGCAACCGTATTCTGGCTGTCTTCAAGACAATCTGCTCGCTGGCCGAGATACGCGGCGTTTTGTCCGCAGGCCAGTCTCCCTGCATGGGCGTATCCCCTTTCAAAATACGCACGCAGCGGGAGCGCTACCTCACGCGGGACGAAGCG
>NZ_DBMAFI010000101.1:0-1086 GCF_057864385.1 Bilophila sp.
AGTTTCCCCTCCCTCTCCCCAAACCCCTCTCCCTCCTCTTCAAAGACTTTCAACTGGTGGGGAGGCTGTGCGGAGGGAGTCCGTTCCGATTGTAGGGAGTCCGTGTGGAGGCAAGCCGTTCTGATTGATGGGGAGTTCGTGTAGAGGGAACCCGTTCCGATTGTTCGGAAGGCCGCACGGAGGGAGCCCGTTCCGATACGGGCCGAAAGGCCAAATTGCCGCGGTCAGCCCGGAACGGCACTTTTCCCCACGGTTCCCCCACAGGCGGGGCCTTGAGCCTTGCGGCTGTTCGGGGAACCGTTTTTGACGAATGGTTCCCCCGCAAGCGGGGCCTTGAGCAGACATTCCGCCGCATGGGGATCAACCGCTGGGCAGTTTCCCTAGAGGCGGGGTCTTGAGTACCTTCCCGCAGCGTGGGAGACAGCCACACGACGGTTCCCGCAAGCGGGGCCTTGAACACGCCGGGCACACCGCAGGCATAAGTTCACGAGCCCCCTGCAAGCGGGGCAGGTTCTGACGGCTGGCCCGTACGCGGCGGGTGCCGCTCATGATCCCCCGCAAGCGGAGTAGATCACCGGCCACGCGCTCACGCGGGACGATCCCTCATGATCTCCCCTCAAGTGGAGCAGAGCCTTCAAGCGACCTATCACATCTCCGTTATTGATCATGAGCCCCCTCAAGCGGAACAGATACCGCGCCGGATCGCAGCGTTCCGGGGATGCCTCATGATCCCCTGCAAGCGGGGCAGGTATCGGCGGAAAGCCTGCACAGCGTTTCAACGGGCACCCTGATGATATGGGGATGCCTTTACCTCCCCCAATATGGCGAACAGGATGACAGAGGTCTGGGGCTGGAAAAGGCGTCTTTATCATGGCCTTTCCGCACGGTTAAATATGATGGAGGTGCGTTGTCCTTATTCGGCGTTCCCTCTTGTGAGTCAAAGAAAACGTAAGAAAATGGAGTGAAATATAGTGAAAATACAGCCTTTTTCTCTAGTTTTTCCATCGGTGGAATCCATAGCTAAGGCATTTTGCTGCTTGTTCCTTTGGAACTTCAAGGAAAAAAGCATCCCCCATTTCCTATGGC
>NZ_DBMAFI010000101.1:1096-9846 GCF_057864385.1 Bilophila sp.
GCCATCAATAAAAGATCCCAGCCATAGAGCCCGCCAAAGGGGAAATTAAAGAAAAAAGGCTGTATTTTCACATGATACGGATATAAAACAACTCCATTCTATGGCGGGGCCTATTTTAACAAGATGCCTGATTATTGGGCATTGTTATTAAGCCTCTGTCAATATAGCTTTTAACGGCTATATCGATTGTTTCAATGCAAGTATATTTGGGTTGATACTCCAAAAGCCGTTTTGCTTTTTCTATGCTAAATACGCCGCTGCGCACAATATGATAGTAGGTATGCTCACATTCCGCAGCGTTTCCTTCGTATTCACACCATTGTTCCCATGGAAGAAATGTTATTTTAGGCTCATGCCCAAAATATTCATACATATGTTTTGCGAATCCATACAGCGTAATATGCGTAGCGGCTTCCGCGTCAAAGGATTCGCCTAATGCTTGGTTCCTATGCGTGATCGCATTGAAAAAGACTTGTGCGACATCATACCCATGCACATGATGCAGTATTTCTTGCCCAAAATTGGGAAGGGCAATTTCTTTTCCGTCTGCAATATCTTGAAATACACGTAGGGAGGTATTGCCCCACGGATTGATAATTGTCCAACCGGGGCCAGAAATTTGCCCCGGCATAATTATAGTTGCTGGAAAGCCGTTCTTTCGATATTGCTCTTTTAGATATATTTCACTTGCAAATTTATCTTTCCCATAATCATCAAGCGGCTCTTTCCGTAAATCGTCCGGGTTGAATGGAACTGTTTCCGCCATGCCATGTACCCAGCAAGAAGAGCAGTAAATATATTGTGAAAGCCCCGCTTCATTGAAATTTTCTACGATTTCTTTTGTATTCTTAATATTGAAGTTTACCAAATCAACAATCACGTCTGGCTTCATTTCTTTAATTTTAGATATGAATTCAGGGTCATTTTCCCTGTCCAATAAAACACGGTTTACTTTATGCCATGCAGGGGCGTCCTCATAAGGTGACGATAATTTTCTGGTAATCGCTATTGTATCATAGCCATTGTCCACAAGCATTGGAATCAAATATGTACCGATGTGCCCTGCCGCCCCAATGACCACTACACGCATTGTATTTCCCCCTTATTTAAAGGCTGTGTCATACAAAAGAGCTGATGCTTTTTTCCTCGAAGTTCCAGAGGAATAACCAATAACATGCCTTAACCGTGGATTCAGCCAATAGGAAAACTGGAGAAAAAACGGTTTCACCCTGTTTGGAGATGAAACAGCCACATATATGACAGGGCCCATTTAAACAGCCATGTTGATGGGGTTCTTATGGCCTATGGACATACCCCATACAATGAACAGTGCTTATTTTTCTTGGCCGCCACAAAATACTGCCTCTGTTCTGCATGATAACGCTGTATAATTCCTTGGCCTGTTTTCCGCTTCCTAGAGTCGGCGGAGAGGGCTTCTTCCTGCTCTTGCAGCTTTTCATATTCCGCTTGAAGTTGACGTCCGGGAGTTTGAAAGCGCCCGCCGCCTTTAGTGCCGTTACCGCCGTTTCATGGGGAATGATGGCGCACTTATGGGCTGCCCGGTATCAT
Organism: Bilophila sp.; assembly: GCF_057864385.1. Taxonomy (NCBI): domain Bacteria; kingdom Pseudomonadati; phylum Thermodesulfobacteriota; class Desulfovibrionia; order Desulfovibrionales; family Desulfovibrionaceae; genus Bilophila; species Bilophila sp. Next base: position 2,666 of record NZ_DBMAFI010000101.1, read on the forward strand.
TCCCTATTTCCGGTTTTCCGTTATGCATCATAAGCAGGCTTTCCATGTCGGAACGTGGAGCCGCCCTTAATCAGCCGGAACATCAATTTGTTACTATGGCAGGGCGTTGAAAAACAAGGCCCTGTTTAAGCATATGGCTGCTTTATCTCCGCGGTATACTGAAAAATACAGACTTTTCTCTTTTTTCGCTGACTGACTCTACGGTGGGGCCTTTTATTGGTTATCTATTTGAAATTTCAAAAAAACATCAGAAAGCATTCACCCTTTCGATAATTTCCTAAAAAATTCATTTTGAATTTCATGGGATTGAATACAGGTTTCATTGGAAACATGAATGTCTCGTTTGTGGGTGCCCCTTCCTTCAGGAAAATTTTCCGGCCTCCCCCAAGCGGTCAGTCCGCCAAACCGTACTTGTCCATCTTCCGGTACAGCGTGGGGCGGCTGACGCCGAGGGCGAAAGCCGTCTGGCTGATGTTCCCGCCGAAACGGGCGAGGGCGGCGGCGATGGCCTGCCGCTCGATGTCCTCAAGCGTCGCCTGCGCCGGGGCGGGCGCGGCTGGCCTGCGGTTTTCCACAAGATCCGCAATCCCGAAATGCTCAGGCAGCAGCGCGCCGCCTTCCGCCAAATGCACCGCCCGTTCCACGGCGCTCTCCAACTGCCGGATATTGCCGGGCCATGGGTAACGGCGGATAGCCTCGGCCGTTTCCTGCGGCAGGGGAACCGGGCGGCGGTTCAGGCGCAGCTCGTGCCGGCGGATGAAGTGCTCCGCCAGCGGGAGGATGTCTTCGGCACGTTCGCGGAGCGGAGGCACGAGGATGCTCAGGGTACTGATACGGTAATACAGATCCGCCCGGAACTGGTGCTGCGCGATGGCTTGCTTGAGATCCTTGTTGGTCGCGGAGATGATGCGGAGATCCACGGGGACGGTGCGCAGGCCGCCCACGCGCTGGATTTCCCCCGACTGGAGCACGCGCAGCAGCTTGACCTGCATGTCAAAAGGCATGTCCCCGATTTCATCGAGGAACAGCGTGCCCGTGTCCGCAAGCTCGAACTTGCCGGGCCGCCCGCCCTTCTGCGCGCCCGTGAATGCGCCCTCCTCATAGCCGAACAATTCGCTTTCCAGCAGCTCTTTGGGGATGGCCCCGCAGTTGATCGCCACAAAGGGCCGGTTCCGCCGGGGCCCGTCGTTGTGGATGGCCTGCGCGAACAATTCCTTGCCCGTCCCCGTCTCGCCGTACAGCAGCACTGGGGCCGTGCTTCCGGCGGCGATGTGGGCAAGATGCAGGGCCGAGCGCAGGCCCTCGCTCGCCCCAAGGATGGACTCAAAGGTGAAATGTGCGTGCGCCCCGGTCATTTCCACCGCCATGCGCATCATTTCCTTCTTCTCCATGACCGTGAACAGGCCGCCCACCAGTTCGCCGCTGTTCATGCGGATAGGGTCGAGGGATGCGAAATGCGTCGTCCCGCTGCGCCGGGCGAGGATTTCACGCGCCCGGAACCCTTTCCCTTCCTTGAGGTACCCCGTGATGTTGTAGCTCTCGCCCACGCTCTCCTCAAACGACTTGCCCTCGCAGCCCGGCGCGAGCTTCAGCAGCTTGCGGGCCGTGCTGTTGGCCTCCACGATGCGCCCGGCCTGATCCACGGTGACGATGCCCCGCGAATCGGATTCCACCAGCGCGCGCATGTACTGGTTTTTGATGGCCAGTTCGCGGATGCGTTCGCGCTCGCGCAGTTGCGAAGTGACGGTTTCCGCCGCCTGCCGCACGAGCCCAAGCGTGTGGACGTGCATCATATCGGAACTGCCGCTGAGGGAAATGGCCCCAAGCACGCGGCTCCCGTCCAGCGAAAAGACCGGCGCGCCCGCATTGCTGATCTTGCGGGCCTGCGCGGAATACATCCGGTCGCCGGGCAGGAACACGGGCACGCGCTCCTCCAGCGACAGGCCGATGGCGCATGTCCCGATGTCGCGTTCCGTCCAGCGGTAGCCGGGGATGCAGCGGCGCCGCTTGAAATGCTCCACGAGATCGGGATCGCCAACGACATACAGCACATAGCCCTCCGAGTCCGCGAGGGCCATGCAGAAGCCCGTGTCCCGCAACAGGCGGTACAGGGAGTCGATCTGCTCTTTCGCCAGCGTGTAGAAAACGCGCTGCCCGTTGATGCGTTCGCGCAACTGTTCATCCGAAAGGCGGGTGGATTCGGGCGCGCCGTCAAGGTGCGGGTCTACGCCGTAGCGGGCGGATCGCTCCAGCGAGCGCCGGATGATGTCTTCCTGAGCCGGCACGCTTTGCCGGATGCCTTGGGCCGGGGAAAGGGCGGTCAGCATGGAATGGCCTTTGTAATAAAACATTACAGTGTAATGATACGTTACATTATTTTGCCTAAAAAGACGAAAACCGCTGATAGTCCTCCCCTCACGCGGTATCTTTTTATACCACAAAGGACTATTTATGTCACGTATTGTTACAATTCCATATTGCGCACTTTTCCGCCTTTGTTACATAATCATCTTATTTTTATGAGGAAAACACGGTTGTAACACTTTGGCACAATACCTGCTTAGAAAGAGCCGGGTGAAAGGCCCGGCGCGGATGCCCCTCCGCGCGGCAAAGCAAAGAGCGGATCTTGTTCACGGATTACGTCGAAAACCTTTTCGCTTCAGGGGAGAATCTCATATGGGCAGGCTATTAAGGCGAAACATCTGGATCGAAGCGGGCATCAGCCTCTTCCTCATGCTCTTTTTCATCTATTTTTACTGCCACATCGATCAATGGGTCATCGAAACCCTGCCCTCGACCGTCAGCCCGGCCTTTTTCCCATCCGTCGTCACCCTCGTCCTCATCGCCATGAGCGTGCTGCTTGTGGGGTTCTGTTTCCGGGCCGTGCGCCACATGCTTGCGGGCAAGATCGACGAGGAACGCCTTGAGCTTCAGGAAGGCGGCGAAGAGGCCGGACGTTTCACCGCCCTCGCCGGTTACGTCGGCATCCTGTTCCTCTACCTCATCGGCCTCCATTTCATCGGCTTCGTCTACTCCACGCCGATCACCATGCTCCTCGTTTCCCTGATGCTCGGCCTGCGGCACTGGCTCATCGGCATCGTCTGCTACGTGCTGTTCACGCTCCTGCTCGATTACGTGGCGTTCAACTTCATGCAGATCATCCTGCCTGCCGGCGTCCTGTTCGGCTAGGCCAACCACGGGAGAGGCATCATGTTCGCGGACATCTGTACAGGGCTCATTTCCATCCTCACCCCAGAGACCATCGGGGCCGTGGCCCTCGGCATCTTCACGGGGCTCATGTTCGGGGCCATCCCCGGCATTTCGGGCATCATGGCCATTTCCATCCTCCTGCCGCTGACCTTCTACGTCAGCCCGCTGGTGGGCATCCCCATGCTGCTCGGCATCTACAAAGCCAGCATGTTCGGCGGCTCCATCACCGCCGTCCTCCTCAACACCCCCGGCGCGCCGCCGGCCGTCTGCACCGCCATGGACGGCTACCCCCTCGCCAAGCAGGGCAAGGCGGGCAAGGGCCTCAACGCGGCGCTGGTCGGCTCGGTGTTCGGCGACACCTTCAGCAACATCCTGCTCATCTGCGTGGCCGCCCCCCTGTCCTACCTCACCCTCAAGGTCGGCCCCGTCGAACAGTGCAGCCTCATCCTGCTGGCCCTGACCGTGGTGGGCAGCATTTCGGGCTCGTCCATCCTTAAAGGCATCATCTGCGCGGGCGTGGGCATCCTCCTCGCCACCGTGGGCGTCTCCGGCACCACCGGGGCCATGCGCTTCACCTTTGAAAACGAAAACCTCATGTCGGGCATCGCCCTCATCCCGATGGTCATCGGCCTGCTCTGCCTGCCCGAAGTCATCCATCAGGCCTGTTCCGGCATCCGCAAGACCTTCGAGCAGAAGCTCGATCTCTCCGGCGAGGACGGCCGCCTCTCGTGGCAGGAAATCAAGAGCCGCATCCCGGTTCTGCTCCGCTCGTCCATCATCGGCTCGATCATCGGCGCCATGCCCGGCCTTGGGGCTTCACCCGCCGCGTACATGGCGTATTCCGAAGCCCAGCGCACCTCGAAGCACCCCGAACAGTTCGGCAAGGGCGCCATCGAAGGCGTCATGGCCCCCGAAGCCGCCAACAACGCCGTGACCGGCTCCGCCATGATCCCGCTCCTGACACTCGGCATCCCCGGCGACGACGTGACCGCCGTGCTCATGGGCGCGTTCCTCATTCAGGGCATCACCCCCGGCCCGAACATCTTCTTTGAAAACACCACGGTGGTCTACGGCATCTTCGGCTCGCTCATCATGTGCGACATCCTGCTTTACGTCATCGCCAAGCTCGGCTTCAAGGCATGGATCCGCATCACGCAGCTCCCGAAGCACATCATTTTCTCGGCCGTGACCATCTTCGCCTTTGTCGGCACCTATTCCATCAACCAGAGCCTGTTCGACATCCTCTGCCTTATCCTGTTCGGCATCCTCGGCTACGGGATGCGCCGGTTCCAGTTCCCGGCCGGGCCCATGATCATCGGCTTCATCCTCGGCCCCCTGCTGGAGTCGGCCTTTGACCAGACCATGACCCTTTCCGACGGCAGCTTCATGATCTTCCTGACGCACCCGTTCTCGGTCGTGCTTCTCCTGCTCACCGTCGCCGCCGTCTTCAGCATCGCCCGCGCCCGCCTGCGCCGCTCGAAGATCGCCCAGCTCGCGCAGGAGGGATAGGGAGAGATGAAATTTGGGGGAGGGGAGAGGAACCCCTTCTGGAGAAGGGGTTCCTCTCCCCTCCCCCAAGCCCCCTCCCCTCTCCTCCCTAAGACTTTCGACTGGTGGGGAGGCCGCGCGACAGGAGTTCGTTCCGGCGGGGAAAAGGGGCAAGAAGCTGACGAGAATGGCTGAAGAATGCCGGGGGCCCGGCCCGGCGGGAATAGGTCAATGGGAAACGGGCAAGCGCGGGGCACTCCGCGGGAATGAACACTGTAGACCAATACGGCGAAAATGCGCCGCGGGGACGCCGTCCGCGGGATAAGAGAGAGAGAGAGAGAGAGAGAAGAAAGAAAAAGATGACAGTTGGGGAGGGAACCCCCTTCTGGAGAAAGGGTTCCTCTCCCCTCCCCCAAGCCCCTCCCCTCTCCTCCCCAAGGCTTTCGACTGGTGGGGAGGCCGCGCGGCAGGAGTTCGTTCCGGCGGGGAAAAGGGGCAAGAAACTGACGAGAACGGCTGAAGAATGCCGGGGGGCCCGGCCCGGCGGGAATAGGACTATGGAAAACGGGCAAGCGCGGGGCACTCCGCGGGAATGAACACTGTAAACCGATACGGCGAAAATGCGCCGCGGGGACGCCGTCCGTGGGTAACCGGCGGGCGGAAGCGGCGCTGAAATACAGGGGGCAGGGGCCCCTGCAACCATCAACCCAAGGGGAGAACCTTATGTTTACGACCCTTCGCACAGCACTTTTCGGCATAGGCGCTTTCCTGCTCGCCGGCGGCCTTCTGACCGCCCCGGCTCAGGCTTCGGGCTATCCGAGCAAGCCCATCCAGCTCGTGAGCCCCTACGGTGCGGGCGGCGACTCTGACCTGACGGCCCGCGTGTGGGCGGAATTCGCCAAGAAAAAACTGGGGCAGCCCGTGGTTGTGGTGAACAAGACCGGAGGCGGCGGGCTGACCGGCAGCCTTTTCGCAGCCAAGGCCAAGCCCGACGGCTACACGCTGTTCCTCGCGCAGGCCGGGCCGAACATCATCATCCCGCTGACCGCCAAGGGCGCGAAGTACAGCTTTGACAGCTTCGACTACATCGCCCGCATCATGGTCGCCAACTGCGCCGTGGTCGTGAACAAGGACGCCCCGTGGAACAGCCTCAAGGAATTTGAGGCCGCCGCCAAGAAGGAACCCGGCAAGCTCGTGTTCGCCAGCCCCGCCGCCACCTCGTGGCTGACCTTCGCCATGCGCAACTGGTTCACCGGCACAGGCGTTCAGGTGAAGCAGGTCGAATACAAGAGCGGCGGCGAAGCGGCCACCGCCGTCCTCGGCGGCCATGCCGACATGACCTTCCTCTTCCCCCAGAATTACGCGCCTATGGCCTCCGCCGACAAGCTCAAGATCCTCGCCATCGGCACCAAGAGCGACGAGTACCCCAACGCCCCCACCTTCGCGGAGCAGGGCTATGAGGGCAACTACTACGGCTGGGCAGGCATCGCTGCCCCCAAGGGCACGCCCAAGGAAATCCTCGACAAGCTCGCGGCCATTTCCGAAGAGATCGTCAAGGACCCCGAATACATCAAGGCCATCAAGAACATGAACGCGACGCCCGACTACGCCACCGGCGAAGCGTGGATGAAGCAGCTCAAGGAACAGTATGCCGAAATGAACAAGGTCCTTACCGACCTCGGACTGACCGGCAACAAGTAGCACGCGGAATTCCGGGGGAAGCTTTCCCTTCCCCCGGCAGGGGCCGCCCCTCCTCCGGCGGCCTTCCTTCCCGCCCTGCCCCGGGGTTCCCCTTTCCTCCCCCTTGGGGGGCTTCGGGACAGGACGCAAAGGAAGCCCCTTCCTGAAACCACGATTCGACAGGCCATACACTCAAAAACCGATACGAAAACCAAGGAGCAGACCATGTCCATCAAACGCTACGGCACCCCCACCAAGCCCGGCGCCCTTCCCTTCTCCAAAGCCGCCGGAGCGGACGGCTGGCTCTTCGTCAGCGGGCAAGTCCCCCGTGACGCCGACGGCGAAATCGTCACCGGCAACATCACCGTGCAGGCCCGCGTCACCCTCGAAAACCTCAAGAAGGTGCTCGAATCCGCCGGGTATTCCCTTGAAGACGTCGTCCGCGTCAACGTCTACCTCGACGATCCCCGCGACTTCGCCGGGTTCAACAAGGTCTACGCCCAGTTCTTCACCGCCGAGCACGCCCCCGCCCGCGTCTGCGTACAGGCCCGGATGATGAGCGACCTCCGCGTCGAAGTCGACTGCGTCGCCTACAAAAAAGGCTAGGCTGTGTCGTCAATCAGATACAATCTATTGAAACTATTAAATCATTTTTAGATTATAAAAATATTTTTAATAATTTCATATAGTTAAATATTAAACGACGACACAGCCTAGGGGCTGTCCCTAAATAGTTTACTGGAGCCAAATAAGGCATGATGCCAGCATGACAGATGCTTTAAAAGTTATGGCCAGCTTATCAT
>NZ_DBMAFI010000102.1:0-9479 GCF_057864385.1 Bilophila sp.
GATAGATCTTTCATTATACCATTTTGAACAATATATTCAATAATCTGGTTTACAAAATAGCTTTGCCGAGGATCAAGCTGAACCTCATCCAAATAGTGAGAGAAAGCAGCTTTGGCAGCCTGTATGTCCATTCCTACGATTTCTCGAACAAGTTCTCCAAGAGGTTTTGAACCATACTCTTTTTCATACTCTTCCTTTGATCCGAGTTCATTCCAGAGGATATCTTCAAGAATAGCAATATCAGAAACCGTCAGTGGAATATTCCCTCGCAATTTGGCAATTGCAGGATTATCTTGGTGTTGTCGAATATAAAAGCTGACTTTCATCTTATAATTCTGAAGGTCATCATTTTCAAGTTCGGACTCTTTCCACTCAATAGAAAGTAATTTATCCGAAAAATGCGTCTCGTACAGAACCTGTTCCCTTTTAGGGATGTATTTCATTAGTTCACGAAGGGTATTGCGAATATGTTCAAATACATTGATTTCAGCTCGTTCTAACATGTCCGTATGGAGTATACTTTCTATCATTTCTTTATGAGCAAATACATCGGGAATTGTAGCCAATTTAGAAAGGGAGCGCACTTTTTTTACAAGATCAGACCGCCCTTTTGTATAGCTTTTTCCTGTTAGATACGCTAGTTCGATACCATACATCAGCGCATCAAAACGCTGTGCGCTGGCTTCATCGGAATCAGGTTGAATCAATGGAGCTAGTTCTTCAGCGATTTGCAAAATATTTTCGTAGGAAAGCCTCTCGTAAGATTGTGGATCAGCATAGAGATCCACATATTTTACATGCAGGCGCACCGCAAAATGTTCTCTTTTGAGCTCACGGACTTTGGCAACCAGCTCATTTACCAGTGTAGAACGAAAAGCTCTTAGTTCATCCGTTTGGAATTCTAATTCCTGTAACTTGAAAATAATCTGGGCTTTCAGGTTAAAAACCTGCTCTTGTATGGAGCTTTGAACCGGAGCTTCAACACTTTTCCCTCCTACCCTGAAGAAAGAGAAGTTGCTGCAAAAGTCGAAGATAAGGAATTCCTTCTTGTCTTCACCATCCAAGAGGCCGGGGCACAGGCGTGTGCCTCTGCCGATCATCTGCCAGAACTTGGCCTTGCTGAGAACCCGCTTGAAGAAAACAAGGTTGACAACTTCCGGCACATCTATGCCGGTATCCAGCATATCCACGGAAACAGCGATTTGCGGTAGTTTTTGCCTGTCTGAAAAATCGTCAATGGCACTTTGGGCATAATTGGTCTGATTGTCGATGACCCGACAATATCCAGAAGGGTAGTGCGGGTAATCCTTATTCCAAATTTCCACAATTTTTTCGGCGTGCTTGTGGTTCTTGGCAAAGATGATGGTTTTCCCCACGTTCTTGCCGAAATCAGCGCGGATGCCGTGCGCCATAAGCGTATCCAGCACTTGGCGGATGGTATCGATGTTGAAAACCCACTCATTGAGGGCGGCACTGTCGATCCGCTCGGGGATTTCCCCATTTTCGGACGTAAAGCAGTCCTCAAATTCGGCTTTCTCCTCCTCGGAGAGTTCATCATACGTGATGCCTGATTCCATGAATTTCAGGCGAGTCTCCACGGAATGAAAGTCAACGAGGAACCCATCCCGGACGGCCTGAGCCAATTCATAGCCGTATGTAGGAACACCGGATTCCAGTTCAAAGATTTCATAGGTGTTCTTGTCGATTTCGTCTTTGGGCGTCGCAGTAAGCCCTACGATGTGGGCATCAAAATAGGTAAAGATATCTTTATATTTTTTATAAATGCTTCGATGAGCCTCATCAACGATGATGAGATCGAAGTGCCCACAGGTAAACACTTTTCCACCATCTTCGTCCTTAGCTTCGTCAATGCAGTTCATCATGGTCTGATAGGTGGAAAAGACGCCCCGTGCCGTACAGTTGGACTTGTCCTCACAGAGATTCGTAATGGACAGATCGGGAAGAAGATTGGAGAAAGCCCGTTTTGCCTGCACAACGAGGCTCGTCCGGTCTGCCAGGAACAGGACATTCTTGATCCAGCCGTAACGGAGCAGGACATCCACCAAGGAAATGACCACACGGGTTTTGCCGCTGCCCGTCGCCATGACGAGCAGCGCCTTGCGTCGGTTGCCGCTATCAAATGCCTGACAAATGGCCTTGATAGCTTCCTTTTGGTAGTACCTGTTGGTAATGGCTTCACGTATGAGGATGTTCTTCAAACTGGAACGGGAATCCAGCTTATTGAATTCCTTGAGCAGATCGCGCTTGGAGTACACGCCGGATACCACCCGTTCCGGGTAGTATCGGTCGTTCCACATATGCGTATCGAAACCATTGGTGAGAAAAATGATTGGACGCCGACCGAATTTCTTTTCAAGAAGATCCGCGTATAATTTGGCTTGCTGCCGTCCTGCGGCGACATCCTTACACACCCTTTTGGCCTCAATGACCGCCAAGGGCTTGGCATCATCCCCAAACAAGACATAATCCGCGTACCCTACGCCCGCTTTGTTGGGCATCCCTTCCAAAGGATACTCACTTTCCCAATCCTGCCCCCGCACCCATCCGGCATCTGTCAGCAGCGTATCAATATAAACCTTTCGGGTTTCGTATTCAGAGAGATCCAGCGGCTTCTGAACATACGTCTGCTTCTGGTGGTCGCGCCTTGCGGTGAGCTGCTCCCGCAACGCCTTGTTTTCCGCCTTAAGCTGCTCAATGGTTACATCCGCAGCATCAGCCTGAACCGAAGACGGCACAGCCTGTTCCTGCTCCAAAAGGGAAGAATCAAACTCACGTTCCTCATCGCCCTTGCCATAGCAGTAGTCAACGAAATCGAGGAAAACGAACAGATTTTCCAGTGCATACCGTGCCTGCTCCTTGCTGATGGCGCGGGTACTGTGAGCGGCATTGTTGCCCAGGGCACGGATAAAATTCAGGCGCTTGAGGATTTCCCGACCGACGATTTTCTGAAATCCTTCCGTATTGAGGAGCGTGACCAGCTTTTCCTGATAAGGCATCGACAGAGACGTATCCACCGAATACATCCATTTGATCGCCAGCTCCATCGCTTTGCGGCAGTTGATCGCGCACGAGGCGACATCAATGGAAAAGATTCTTTCTGCGGCGATAGCGGTGTTGGCAAAGCTGGAAAATTGTTTCTGCTCTTTCAGAAAATCGAAATTGGTCATGCTGGAACCTCATCCGAAATAGGTTTGCATCAGGGCCTTGTAGTTGAGTTCGAGTTTTTCGAGGCTTTGTTGAAGGGTTGATTTTGATTTATCGACCTGTTCTACGAAGGTGGCAAATTCTTCTTGGAGAGGGAGCGGTGGAAGTGGGAGCTTAATTTCGTTTATTTTTTTTATTGTTAATCGGGTAATTGCTGCACCGCCCATATTTTTTCGAATGGCTATATACATATTCTTATTATTAAAAACTTCACATAAATAATATGCATTTATTAATGCTTTATTAGGTTTAAGTAATGCAACACTTGAAAGAAGTGTAAATTCTTCATGAAGAGTATTTACAATTGCTATCCCTGTAGTTGCTCCATCTTTAATATATAAGACATCACCATGCTCAGGATTACATCGAGAATATATTTCCTTATGAGTATCGTTTGATACATATGTAATATCTGAAAAGTCAAATCCGCCAATTTTAATATTTTTAGCAGTTATATATTTATATTTTCCAGTCGAAAAGGTTTTAGGGGAGAAATGAGTTCCATCTGTTATTTTACTACAGCAATCAACAATAGATATAACTTTCCATTTTCGAGAGTTTACTACAGGATCCCCAAACATCTCGATAAATCGGGATTTCACCAGCAAATCGAGTTTTTGGATCTGTTGCTTTCTCAGTGCAATAAGCTCAGTGGCTTTGTCCAGAATGGCGGCAATTCTTTTTTGCCTGTCAATTGAGTAAATATCGATTGGTAAATTATTTAGTATTGACTTGTTAATTGCTTTAAATGTACTACCTGTGCCTCTAGCATTGAGTTCATTATATTTATATTTGAGAATATAAAAAAGATATTTATTGAAACAAAAATTTTTATGCGGTGTAATTGCTGCTAACCCTCTACCAATGCAACATTTCTCTTTAGCAATATTTAAGGCTCCTATGGGAGCCCGAACAGAGAGCAAGATATTTTCAGGTTCAGCTATCTTCTGAGGTTCTGAACACCATATACGTGTTTTGGGATACAATTCTCCGAAATCGGCGTTTCCTTGGTAAAAAGGAAGGCCAATATTTGTAGTATTATACGTCGAAGAGTCTGGTGACTGCCCCATAGTAATCTTGCAAATATTCCCAAGTACTGTTTTACTTTTTCGCATCACACCATCTTCTCCAAGTCCGTCAGTCCCGCAACGATCTTACTCTCAAGCTCCAAAATGTCACTCATGATCTCAGAAGTAGAGGGATATTTTTCCTCTACATAGACAGTCTGCTTGTACTTATTGATGGAAAGATCATAACCATTATCTACGATTTCCTGCTTGGGGACGAAAAAGCTTTGCTCAGTCCTTGCTCTGGAATCTTCAGCGTTAAGGCTGTGGAACCGCTTGATGATGTCGGGAATATCATTCGTCTGGAGTGGAGTCCGTTTGTCGTCAAGGCTGTAGCCATCAGACTGCATATCGTAGAACCATACCTTATCGGTTCCGCCGTGTCCTGTTTTGGTGAATATGACAACGGCAGTGGAAACCCCGGCATATGGCTTGAAGACGCCTGAAGGCATGGAAATAATCGCTTCAAGGCGGTTCTTTTCAATAAGTTCTTTGCGGAGAGCCTTGTGCGCCGTGGACGAACCGAACAGCACACCGTCCGGCACGATGGAAGCGCAACGCCCGCCGACCTTCAGCATCCGAAGGAATAACGCAAGGAAAAGGAGTTCCGTTTTTTTCGTTTTGCAAACCTTAAGGATGTTTGCCGAGACGATATCGTAGTCCAGGCTTCCCTTGAACGGCGGGTTCGCTAGAATTTTATCGTACTTGTCGCTGTCCCCGTTTTGATCTGAAAGGCTGTCGCAGTAGGCGATATTGGGATTTTCAATGCCGTGGGTCATCATGTTCATGGCACCGATGCGGAGCATGGTCCTATCCATGTCGTAGCCCGTGAACATCGTATTGTTGAAATGCGCCTTCCGTTCTTTATTGTAAAAGATGGCATCCTTGTGTTCCTTTTTCAGATAATGAGCCGCCTCCACAAGGAAACCGCTTGTGCCGCAAGCAGGATCGCAAATATGATCTTCAGGAATAGGGGCCAGAAGTTCTACCATCATGCGGATGATGTGCCGGGGAGTACGGAATTGTCCATTTGTTCCTGACGTTGCAATTTTTGAGAGGAGATATTCGTAGAGATCCCCTCGTGCATCCTTGTCAGGTTCTTTTTTCAGAAGCTCATACACGCCTTCGAGCTTGTCGATGATCTGGCTCAACTTTTGGGGAGTCGGAATCTTGAAGATCGCATCTCCCATGTACTTTGAGTAGGCGCTGTTTTTGTCGGAGTGCAGCGTCTTGATAAAAGGAAAGACATCCATCTGAACCGTTTCATAAGCGGCACTTGCGGGCTTGTCCCGGAAAACGGACCACCGGAGATCGTTTCCCCTTACCTCGCGCTCTCCGAGCTTCACAGTTTCAGGAAAAAGACTCTCATGAGGGATGCCGAGGATGACGCATTCCTTTTCCTTGCGCGTATCCACCTCATCAAGGTCATGGATGAACATCAGATAGGTTATCTGTTCAATGACGTCCAAAGGATTGGCGAGTCCACCCGTCCAGAACTCCGTCCATAACGCATCGACTTTATTTTTTAATTCGCCTGTGATCATCAGATTTCGCTTTGACAAAAAGTAATGGAAGAAGAGCGCATTGGCTCCAAGCCAGTCACAAGTATTTCGTTTTTTATCAGAAAGCGCAGTTGTGGTCAAAGTAAGTTATTTCAATATATTAAATATATTATTGTGTGACAGAAAAATGCCGTACATCCCAAAGGGTGACGGCATCTTTCTGTTTAATGATTTTTTAACGAATTAGGTAAAAAGAAAAGTAACAGTATGTGAATCCTAATGCTTCCTAAAGGAAGGCATTAGCATCCAATGTTTGAAGTTTTAATACCATCGGATTTCATAGAAAATAAACCGCAATATTCAGATAAAAATGAAAGAGATATATACAATTTATTATAAAAATTATTTAAATAAGTGAAGAGTGAGGTTTTATTTGATTGCACAGTCTTCGATGTTTACAGGTTTAATTGATAATTTGATATAGTTATTGGCTGCTTGTCCTAATTGTTTTTGAGTTTTAATAGCATTAAATGCTCTTTAGCAACTATGAATTTTACATCATTATTTGTTTTCCAATTTATTTTGGATGTAAGCTAGTCTATTAAAAAATATGCTTATATCTACTCCTGTCACAGCGACCATACTCAGGGCTGTCATAACGGCAGGTTCTTGACGACCTTTCTCCGTATTAAGGATATTTCGGAGTGTGTAGCCTGTTGCATCACTGATAGCCTGTTGTGTGATCCCGTTAGCGATGCGGATTTGCCTGAAAAATGGTCCAAATAGGCATTTGCACTCCTTCCATGCCTCTTCTTCATCTACTTCTTGCCATAGCCGGGGCATGATCTCGTGCCGCATCAAACTCGCTTCCTTAGCTAAGTCGGCAAAAAAGAAGCCGACATTGCTCCCCATTGCGGAGACAAGCCGTACTGCAAGCATCACCCCCGGCTGGAGCTCTCCCCCCTCGATCTTTTGGATACTCCGAGGATGGATCTCGGCAAGAATAGATAGTTTCCATTGGGAATATCCCGATTGTCTGCGGTATTCACGGAATATTCTCGCAAGTATTTGTTTTAATTCTTCCATCTTTTCATATTTGACGGAAGCATTAAAAAAAGCTAGACGATTAAAAAGGCTACGCCTTATATATCCATAAAGAAAATTTTACAAAAACTCCTTGGTATTATGCTGGATAGAATCCAATAAAACCGACTAGCTGAAATAATTGCAGGAGGATGTATGAGGACTCCCAAATGGATAGGGCCTTTTCTTGTGCTGCTCTGCCTCACACCCAATGCTTATGCAGACTCAGAGGCATTATGCCCATCCAAGGTGTTGGATAGCGGCACCCTCACTGGAGTCTACAAGGGCTCACAGTGTGGAGATATGTGTTACGGCGCATTCCAGCTTGATTCTGGAGAGTCCGTTTTCATGCTTGCCGATCCTGATCAGCTTGATCAGGAACTGGGAGAGGAAGGCAACCGGGTTTCAGTAAATTACGATGTCCAACAATTCTGGAATGTATACGGTGAAGAATGTTCACGGATGGAAGTATACAAAAGCGGACATGTCATAGAGCAGCATACCGAAGGAAATGCTTCCACGCAGAATTCCCTGCTCAGTACGGAATACGCCCAGTGTATGGAGAAAAGCGGTGGTGTCACCGTAGCCATGCAGGACTGCCTGGCTGCGGAAGATGAACGCATGGAAGCTCTTCTCAACGCCACGTACAAAAAAACAATGCAGGCAATGGATGAGAAGCAAAAGATCTTGTTGCGTGATTCCCAACGGGCATGGCTCAAATATCGGGAAGGTTCATGCGACACGATGATGTCTGTCCTTGGGGGAACTTCCGCTGGCCTTATCACGACAGGCTGGCGGCTCGAAATGACGGCACGGCGTGTAAGCTGGCTCAAGGATATATTGGATACTTTTTGAGGCTGATTCATATCCCCCTATTGCCAGTAAAATTTTTTCATCTTTTTTAAGTGTAGATTGCATTAGGTTACCTAATAGAATTGATAAATTTATTTGTAAAAGGAGAGGCGTGTGCACACTAAAGATTATGCAGAAATACAAGAGCTACTCACCCAATGGCTTAACGATTATTCTCTAAAAAATGGATCGGAGAGTGATGAAGTATGGCTAACTAATAAATTAAAAAAAGAATTACCACAGCTATCTGATGATAAATGTATAGAATTTTCTAGTGATGCCATTGCTACTATTCAAATTTATAACGATAAAAAAGAATCACTACATATAGAAATATCAAAAGGAATGGCCCAAGAGAGCTGGCTTGAAAAGGAATTAGAAGCGAGCTCTAAAGGTATGAATGCTATTCAATATGGATCTTATTTATCTAGCATAGATATTGCTATTTCAGAAGCCAATAAAGATTTAGCGCAAACAATTACAACCCGTGATGGAAATATAAATAACAATCCTAATTTGTTTGGATATTTATTTGAATCTGAACATGTGGCATCATTTAATATGGATGCAGCACTCAAGGGTAACGATTATCGTGCAGAAGTGCTTCGCCCTGTTCCAGGTACAAACTATGAAAAAAATTCTGCGGATATAGCTATATTCGATAAAAAAGGAACAACAGTACAACTTGTACAGGCTAAATGCTACTCAAATCCGGGTGCTTCCAATAAGGCTTTTGAGGCTGGAGATTATACTGGGCAGGAACGTCTTGTTCCCGATGGCCATGCTCAAAATGGAACTAGTGATTCAAAAATTAAGCAAAATGGCGTAGAAAGTACTTCTATTGCTGTAGAAGAAATAAAAAAAGAACAAGAAAATATTCAGCAATCCGGTATAATTCCTAAAAAATTGTGGAATAATTATACCAATAAAAAGCTTGCATTATACCTTGGAAAACAGGCTGGAATTGCAGGGTTGCAAGGAGCCGCAGTGGGAGGAGCTTTTGCATTTGCTAATTGTATCATAGACGATAAAGAAATACATAGTGATGAAATAGCAGAATCTATTATAAGAGTTGGAGCTAAAAGTGGAGCCACTTGTGCTGTGGCAGGAGCATTGAAAGTTTATATTGAACGTCATATTCCAGAAAAAATTTACAATGTCATCCCAACTACACCCTTGCCTTTACCTCCTATACCTTTCCCCCCTGTCATACTCAAAAATCCAACTACAATCGGTATGATCGCCAGTACAGCTGTCGATAGCGCATGTATAGCTTATAAGGTCGCTCAAAATGAAATAAGTATCGGTGATGGCGTACGCGAAATAGAGCAATGTGCATGCGCAGTTGTTGCAGGAACTGTAAGCTCCATAAAGGGATCTACTGTTGGAGCGACTATAGGAGCCATTTTAGGTCCAATAGGAGCGGCTATAGGAGGATTTGTGGGAGGAACGTTAGGTTATATAACAGGATCAACTGTAGGGAGAGCTGTTTGTGCGGGGGCTCAAAAACTTCGTGATAGTGCTTGGGAAAAAACTAAAAAAATAGGGGATAATATTGCTGCTGCGGGAAAAACTGTAATGCATGGCATTCAAAATGCTTGTTCGAGTATAGCAAATTTTTTCGGATTTTAAAATAAGGATAAATTGATATGATCAAGAATATTAAATTTTTGAGGGTGTCAACTAAATAATGACGCAATATCTTTCCAGCTTCCATTGACATGGAATCTGGCAAAAAGTGCCATTGTCA
>NZ_DBMAFI010000103.1:0-9243 GCF_057864385.1 Bilophila sp.
AAAGCATCAGCCATTTTCTATGGACAGCCAATCCAAAAAGGATAACCAACAAAATCCCTCAGCCATGAAGCCGGGCAACGGGAAAACCAGATAAAAAGGCCGTTTTTCAATAGCCCTGTCATAGTGTGCGGTTATTTCATCTCCACAGCACGGTGAAAAGACAGCCTTTTTCTCCAGTTTTCCCCTTGCCTGAATCCATAGTTAAGGCATTTTTCTGGTTATTCCTTTGGAATTTCAAGGAAAAAAGTATCAACCATTTTCTGGGACACAGCCTTTTCAATCTATTGTGGAGACGAAACAATCATATCCCGTGACGGAGCCATTCGGGGAATCCGGCCTCCACCTCCCATTAAGGAACGGCCCGCGACACGACCGCCACAAAGCACATCAAGGCCAACGTAATGCAGAAGACGATCACAAGGCTGGTGGCATGGGCGACAAACCCCATGAGCGCCGGCCCCGCGAGCACGCCGAGGTAGCCGATGGTCGTCACCGCCGACACGGCAAGGCTCAGGGGCATGAACTTCTGGCGGGCCGTAGCCGAGAAAAGCACGGGCACGATGTTTGAGACGCCGAGCCCGACCACCGTAAACCCGGCGAGCGAAGCCCACGCCCACGGCACGGCGACCACCAGCCCAAACCCGAAGGCGGCGCAAAGGCTGCCGTACAGGAGGACGCGGGCGTCACCGAGGGACTGCACAATACGGTCGCCAAACAGACGCCCGGTGGTCATGGCCACGGAAAAACAGGCGAAGGCCAAACCCGCGCGGGAGGCTTCCGTGCCCCGCTCGGCGGTCATGAACAGCGCGCCCCAGTCCAGAATGGTGCCCTCGCTCAGATACATGATGAAACACAACACCCCAATCAGGAGCACGATGCCGCGCGGAACCACAAACAACGGGGTTTCGCCCTCGCTCCCGTAAGGTAGGAAATGCCGCCCGAACGCCGCCAACAGCGCGAGCATGGACACGCAAACGGAGAGCATGGCCTGATGCGGCGGCAGGACCCCCAGCAGTAGCGCCATGCCCCCGGCCCCGCAAATGCCGCCCACGCTGTACAGGCAGTGGAAGCCGGACATCATGGCCCGCCCGGCGGCCTGCTCCACAAAGACGGCCTGAATGGTCAGGGACACGTCCATCATCCCGATGGACGCCCCAAAAAGGAAAAGGCACAGGGCCATCAGCCAGACGGACTCCACCGAAGCCAGCAGCGGAAGCAGCGCCAGAAAGATGGTGCCGGAAACAAGGATGACTTTCCGGCATCCGAACCGCCCGGAAATCAGCCCGGTAAACGGCATGGAAAGCAGCGACCCCGCACCCACGCACAGGAGCAGCATGCCGAGGACGGCTTCGTCGAGGCTGAGCCGGGCTTTGGCGTAGGGAACCAGCGCGGCCCATGAGGACACGCCCACGCCAAGGATAAGGTAGGCGATGCGCGTGGTTATCTGTTCGGCCCTGCCGGGCGGGGGACAATCGAAACGGGAAACAGGCATGAAAGACCTCACGAAGGATCGGAAAAAAGATGTTTCTCAAGGCCGTCGACAATGGCGGCGTACACGTTGTTGAACATTTCCATATCATCGGGGGAAAGCGAGGCGAGCGCGGCCTGTTCGTGGCGGGCCAGCTCTTCCATAATCCCGGTCACGAAAACGTCGCCCGCAGGCAGGCAAAAAACCCGCGTCCGCCTCCTGTCCGTCTTGCAGCGCTCCCGGCGGATGAACCCCGCCCGCTCAAGCTGATCAAGAAGGCCCGTGACGGTCTGCTTGGGCATGAAACATTCCTCAGCCAACGCCGTGGGTTCCGCCCCTTCGGGGCTCCTGAGCACCGCATCAAGGATCAGGAACTGCGGATATGACAGGCCCCGCTTTTGGAACCAGCGCGAATACAGGCTGTTTTCTCTCTGAATATACTCATAATGACGGTAAAAGGCTTTCCCCGTATCGTACATGCCCACCTCTTTTGAAAAAAGCTCTGTCATAGTATGCGGTTGTTTCATCTCCAAAGCACGGTGAAAATACAGCCTTTTTATCCGGTTTTCCCATTGGCGGAATCTAGAGCTAAGGTATTTTGCCGGTTATTCCTTTGGAACTTCACGGTTGATCGTGCATCCCCCAAAGGAAAAAGGCATCAACCATTTTCTAGGACACAGCCTTGAAAAAACAGACCCCGGCATGGGGGACACACGCCAGACTCAAAGGCCCCGTGCCGTGCGCCAAACTTCATCGCCAAAGTAGTACGTAAACGGATTATCCTTATAAGGATTACTTGGCAAGGAAAATCTTTCCCGCCCGTGAAGCCGAACCCCTCCGGCAACACCCTCATAATGAAGGGCTCCTTGCAGGCCGAGCCATTCGCACAGGATATTGATTTCATCTTAGCTTAGTTAACTCAAGTCAAATTGGGCAGAACCGCTCACGCAGGGCATTGTCTGCTTGCCTGCATTTTACCGCTGGGCATCGTTCTGATGAACCCTTCGCCAAGCATTGCCCCAAATTCCCCCTACAACGAAAGGCTTCTTGCCTCAGCCGCCCCGCGCGCCCAGCAGCCTGAACGAGGAAGTGGCCCGCAAGTGGGCTACTTTAGGAGCCTCCCCACGCCCCGGCAGTCTGAAACCCATAACGAAAGGCTGTGTTATAGAAAATGGTTGATGTTTTTTCCTTGAAACTCCAAAGGGATAAGCGGAAAAATGCCTCAGCCGTGGATCCCGCCAAGGGGAAAACTGGAAAAAAGGCTCTATTTTTCACCGCACTGTGGAGATGAAACAACCACATACTAGAACAGAGCCTAACAAAACAGGCCGGACGATCTCATGGATCACCCGGCCCGTTCCTTTCGTGCCGACAGTCCCCTCCGCGTCTCCTTCCACTTTATACAAGCCTTGGGAGGCGGAGGGGTGTTTTTTTTGGGGGGAGGAAGAGGGGGAGGGGTGGCCCAAGCGGCGGCCCCAAGGGAACCGTGCCGTCGGACGAACCGCCGGACTGGCCGATGGCGACGCCCCGACACCCCTTTCCTTACCCTCCCCAAGGTTACATTCTTCCACCCCAGCTACGGCAGCATGAAGCTCAAAGGCCCAGCCTGAAGGTAAGTGAGCACGCAGAGCACGAGGGTCATGGCGATGCTGTGCCCGATGGTGAAGCGGAACAGGTTGCCTTCCTGCCCGACCATGTTGGTCGCGGCGGTGGCGACGGACAGGGACTGCGGCGAAATCATCTTCGCGGTGACGCCGCCGGAAGCGTTGGCGGCTACGGCAAGTTCGGGGGACATGCCCACCGCCGTGGCGGTATCCTTCTGCATGCCGCCGAACAGGGCGCAGGAGGAGGTGTCCGAACCGGTCAGGAACACGCCGAGCCAACCGAGCAACGGCGAGAAGAACGGGAACAGGCTGCCCGTGTGCGTGAAGGCCAGGCCAAGCGTGGAGCTCATGCCGGAATAGTTCATCAGGTAGGCGAGGCCGAGGATCATGGCGATGGTCACGATCGGGAAGGTCAGCTGGCGCAGCGTGCGCATGAAGCAGGCGATGGCCTTGCCGAAACCGTAGTTCGGCATCATGGGCACAGAGACGAGGCCGGAAAGCAGGATGGCGGTGCCGCCAGCGGACAGCCAGTTAAACGCGAACATCGCGCCGTAAACGCTGTCCTGCGCCACGATGGGCGCGGTCTTCATCACTTCGCCGTGCAGTCCGGGCCAGCCGAAGCTGAGGTTCGCGCCGGGGACGGCGTTCAGAATGTTCTTGAACTGCGGCAGGCCCCAGAAGAACACGAAGACCGCCAGCACGATGTAGGGACCCCACGCACGGAGCACGACCGAAGCGGGATAGCCGGATCCGCTGAGGTTGGATTCGGGCTCGCCCTCGAACCGGAACGTGCGCGAGGGCTTCCAGACCTTGAGCAGCAGCACGAGGCCCACGATGGTGGCGATGGCCGAGCCGATGTCGGGCAGGGTCGGGCCGTGGTAGTTGGCGAGCAGGAACTGCGCCCCGGCGAAGCACACGCCGCCCACGATGATGGCGGGCAGCACTTCCATGCTGCGCTTGAAGCCGCACATGGTCACGCAGACCCAGAGGGGCACGATGAGGGCGAGGATGGGGAGCTGGCGGCCCGCGATGGCGCTCACGGTCATCTGATCAAGGCCGGATACGGAGGCCGCCACGATGAGCGGCACGCCGATGGCGCCGAAGGCGACGGGCGCGGTATTGGCGATGAGCGCGATGCCCGCGCCCCACAGCGGGGTGAAGCCGAGCCCCACCAGCATGGCGGCGGCAATGGCCACCGGCGTGCCGAAGCCCGCCGTCCCTTCGATGAAGCAACTGAAGGCATAAGCGATGAACAGCGCCTGCAGGCGGCGGTCATCGGTGAGCCGGGCCAGCGAGTCCTTGATGATCTCGAATTCGCCGGACTCCACGGTCATGTTGTACACCCACACCGCCGTAATCACGATCCAGACGATGGGGAACAGCCCGAAGGCGGCGCCGTTGAGCGTGGAACTGATCGCCAAGGAAACCGGCATATCCCACACCGCCACCGCGACGATCAACGCACCGATGAGGCCTGCCGCCGCCGCGACGTGGCCTTTGGCCTTCCTGACGGCCAGCATGTAAAAAAGGATGATGAGCGGAATCGCCGCGAGGCATGCCGAAGCGACCACGCCGCCCACCGGCGCGTACTGTTGAACCCAAGGCATATGTTCCCCCTGTAAGGCTTACGGAGCGCGCCCCCATGCCTGATTGACGGCATTTTCCTGCAATGCCCGGCTGTTGTGGGGCGTGCGGCTCCTGTTGACGTGTTGTTTTCTACGCTGAACGGGGGGCGTTCGAGAAATGAATATTTTCCATCAATATCATTCCAAAATGGAATAATGATTTTATCCTGCTTGATTACCACCCTTTTCATGGAGTAAAACGTTTTCGCATCCGCTTGCCCACAAAGGTGAAAGGGGGCAAAAAACCATCAAAAGGCGTGGGTTGGCTTTCAGGCCCCCACCCCGGACGACCCATGCGAGGAAGACAACGTGACCGACAACCGGGCCACAGGCTGGAAAATACCATTACTGTTTTGCGGGGTTATCATCTCCATCGTCGCCGTGGCGGCACTGTTCCGGCCACAGGCGCCGGAGCCGCCCGCCATCCCCGGAGCATTGCTGCAAAAAGCCAAGGGCATCAGGATTGATCTGGAGTCCGACACCGAAGGGCGATCATGGAAAGTGCGCATCGCCTCCGCCGCAAGCGGGTTTTCCACGCAGGCGGATAAGGACGGGCGGCTTGGGGAAATCGTCCTAACTACCGCTGAAAACAAACGGTTCGACGCTTCATGCACCGCAGCCGTGCTTATCCGGGACGACGGTGTCCGGGATGGGCTGATGCGGAAGATCGCAGACGCGGCGGCTGGAGACTGCGCGTCGCTCCCGTGGGGCGTCTTCGCCATGCACGGCATGCGCGCCCCGCAAGCGCAGGCGGAAATCGCCGGCCTGCTCACGCAACGCTGGAAAGAATGCCATGAAGGAAAGGAATAGGGAGCAGTTGCGGCACGCGGGCAGGCCGCATGGACGTCTTTCCGCCCGGCCCCAAAAGCAAAAGGGCGGCATGGCCGCCCAAGGTAAAGGAATCCCTGAAAAGCAGGGAGCCCGATGTACTCCGATCCGGCTACAACCCCATGCGGAGCTTCGCCGGATTTGTCTCGGTGCCGGACATGAAAACGCTGTTGGGCGGCCAGCATGGAAAAGCTTCCCCATGCGTCCGCAGGCGCACAAAACCCGCTTGCCGGACGCCGGGCCATAAGGAAGGCGTACAGCAAAATCCCATAAAAAAGAATGGATTGGAATGCCGGAAACCCATGAGGCATGATATTAGGCCAAAAGGTTTTTCCTGTGAAATGAAAAACGCTCATCAACACTATGCACGGAAAGAATAGATGCTGAATATCCGCACGTTGCAAATACTGGTGGAAGTGGCCCGGCAGGGAGGCTTTTCCCGTGCCGCCCAGACTGTGCACGCGGTACAGCCCACGGTGAGCAAAGCCGTCCAAGCCGTGGAGGATCGCCTTGGCGTCCGCATCTTCGAGCGGGCCAGCAACGGCGTCAGGCTGACCGTCGAGGGGGAAATCGTCTACCGGCGGGCCCTCAACATCCTTCAGGAATTTGAGGCGCTCGAAGCCGACGTCGCCGCCCTGCACAAACTCGAAAAAGGCGTGCTCCGCATCGGCTTCCCCCCGGTCGCCAGCGGCATCCTGTTCGCGGATCTGCTTTCCAAATATCGGCAGCTTTACCCCGGCATCAACATCTCGCTTCAGGAACAGGGCTGCGCCTCGCTGGAACCGATGGTGCTTTCAGGGGATCTCGATATTGCCGTCACCCTCCTCCCCGTCCCGCCGAATTTTTCGTGGCTCCAGATCCGGGACGAACCGCTTATGGTCATCATGCCCCCGGATCATCCCCTCGCGGATCGCAAACGCCTCAAAATGGATGAGCTGGCCGACAACGCCTTCATCGGCTTCGAGCAGGGCTTCCTGCTCAACGACCGCATCGAGGCCGTTTGCCGCCAGCGCGGGCTGAAGCTCAACGAGTGCCTGCGCAGCGGCCAGCTTGATTTCATCATGACCCTCGTGGCGACGGGCATCGGCGTCGCCCTCCTCCCCCGCCTTGAGCTCGAACGGCGGGAACTCCCCAACATCCACATCGCCCTTCTTGATGAGGAGGAACTCCGTTGGCGCGCCGCCTTCGTCTGGAGGCGCGGGGCCGTCCTGTCTTCCGCTGCGCAGGCGTGGCTCAAACTCCTCCCCGGAGGAGAGGAAGCCTTGGCAAACGAAAGGCTCGCCTGAGGGCTTCCTGTGCGGAAGCCGATCCTGTCGGGAAAGGATGCGGCTTGCTGCCGCAGGCTTCCAAGGCCCCCTTTCCCGGCTCACAGCGGCTCTTTCCAGCATAACCGGAAGCATCACCCACGAGCCCTGACAACTTCCCTCGTGAGGAGCCGCGCCGCAGTCCGCTGCGGAGGAGGCTTCCCTACCGGATGATTGGCATCAATGAGCACTCTAGGCCATGTCTCAATTAGATATAATCTACTGAAGTTCTTGAACTATTTTTTCAAAGTCATAAAAAAGATTGTTTCAATAATTTCAAGTAATTATATATAAAATGATGACACGACCTAGAATGATGGACACCTCAGCCCCTGTGCCGACGGTTACGGATTCCTCCTTTTGTATGGAATATTGTATGGAATGCGGCCCCCCCTTTTTTTAAACGAAAGGAATCCCGCAACGCCCCGCTAGATGGGGGACACGCTGGGGCCTGTTCCCTCAAACAGGGAATAAACATAATTTTTACAAATGATTATCTCACCTTTCGAGCAATGCTGAATGTTTCTTCAACCCACTTCAGTCATTGGAAAAACTCGGCATAGCGTGAACACAGCTTAAAGCGCGGAACCCCAATGACAGATGTTTTCTCCATTTTTTCCGTCGATGGAACACGTCTAGAGCGCGGGAACCCAATAGCTTTCTCTTATCCCGGCAAACAAAGTTCCACCCACCGCCGTGATAAAGGCGGCAAGGGGTAACGGGAAACTCGACGACATCCTCTTATTCACAACAACGCCGCCCCATTCCCCCCTTCCCTCAATCCCCATTCCTTCCGTCCATAACCCGTCGGGCCATCCGGGTTCATGCGGTGCCCCCCTATAAAAAGGGCCTCCATCGTCGTGGACGTCCTCATGAGCGCGGGCACATGCGGCCAACAATATAACCAGCAGCAATATACTAGGGCCTGTTCCCGCAAATACAAAATAAACATATTTTTACAAATAGCTATCTTAGTTTTTTGGACGGCACTGAATGTTCCTTCCAACCCGCTTCAGTCATTGGAAAAACTCGGCATAGTGTAAACACGCCCTAGAGCAAATCAATTGGCTGTGTCATAGAAAACGGTTGATGCTTTATTTCTTGAAATTCCAAGGAAACAACCAATAACACCCCCAAAATCGTGGAGTCCGCCAGCGAAAAATTGGAGAAAAAGTATGTATTTTTCAGAATATTGCGGAGATGAAACAGCCATATACTCTGACAGAGGCGATTAATTTTAAAAATTTACAATTCTAAAGTTTAAGACACGCCCGCTTCGGCATTGAACAGCGCAAATACAGTGTGCTCATGCCTTCCAGCGAACGCCTGCTTCCCGCAGCCGGAAGCGTATTTTCAACATGAAGGCGTTCCCATTATATTGTTATACCGTCAGGCCATTCTTCAGATCGCTTTCACGGCATTCCCCCTCCCCTGCCCCAAAATGCAGAGAAAACAACCGGAAGATGGCGACGTGATCAAAAAACATGGCTGTGCCATAAAAAATGGCTGATACTTTTTTCCTTGAAGCTCCAAAGGAGTGCCGACAAAATGCCTTAACCTTGGATTCCGCCAAGGGGAAAGCTGGAGAAAAAGGCCGTACCTTTACCGCGCTGTGAGATGAAACAGCCATATAATCAGACAGAGGCAAAAACATTAGATGCGGCAAAGCCACGCCTCCCCCATCCACCCGGCACCAGAAAAGCATAGGCCCACGGAAGCCCGCCGCTAGCGCAACGGTTGGGCAATCTGCATGAGAGGCACCCGCTGCATGCATGTTCTCTTCCGCACAAGTTGCAATGTCAGCATCGGCTTCCAAAAGAGGCCATTCCATTTTGTTATAACGCGCTGAAAGCCGGCACTGCATCAAGGGAAATAAAAAATACATTCCTGAACGCCATAGATTGATTATTCAATGAATAAAAATGCATTGACAAGACCCTTATTTTCTCTCAATGAAAGTTTTCTATAGGTTTTATTCCGTATTGGCATCCGGCATGCGGCAACTTTTGGCATCCCGGATGCGCTTCTTGAACGTTTAGTGCAGCGAGGGATTCTTTCGATGGCGTGGACACAGGTCTATGATCCGGCGGGGGGCGTGGTGCTCTCTGCGCTTTCTGCGGCGATTCCTTTGATGGTGCTGTTCTACATGCTGGCGATACGCCGCGCCAAAGGCCATGTAGCCGCCATTGTGGGGTTGGCTGTGGCGTTTGTTTTGGCCGTGGCCCTGTGGGGGATGCCGCTCGGCACCGCGGTGAGCTCCGTCACTTACGGCATGGCGAACGGGCTGTTCCCCATCGTCTGGATCGTGATCACAGCGGTGTGGGTGTACAACATGACCGTGGAGTCCGGCGAATTCGAGATCATCAAGGACTCGCTGGCCCGGCTCACCGATGACCGCCGCCTGCAGGCGCTGT
>NZ_DBMAFI010000104.1:0-8242 GCF_057864385.1 Bilophila sp.
TCTTTGAAGAGGAGGGGGTGGGGTTTGGGGAGGGGGAGGGGAAACTTTCTCCAGAAAGTTTCCCCTCCCCCTCCCCAATTTCCCAATAGCCTTATTACCCGCCTACCCGCCGATGGCGGTCATGCGCCGCTGGGCCACGGCGTTGCGGCGGCGTTCGAGGAGCCGCGCCCCGATGGGCTTTTCCCGTGTGGCGAGGGTGACGATGCGGCGGACGGCTTCGATGCCGAGCCTGGGATGCCGCAGGGCATTGCGGAGCCGGTATTCCCGGTCGTCGAACAGGCATGTCCTCAGCGCACCGTCGGACGTGATGCGGAGCCGGTTGCAGGCCGTGCAGAAATGGCTGGAAAGCGGGGTGATCAGGCCGAGGCGCCCAAGGCCGGGGCCGTCCGGGTCGGAGAGGGCGTAAAGCCGGGCGGGGCCGCCGCTGCGCTGCCCCTGCTCCACAGGGGCGACGGAGACGAGCCCCTTGACGGCGTCAAGGATGTCCGGGGCAGGCCAGAAACAACTGTCCGACCAGCGCGTGCCTTCGCCCATAGGCATGAATTCGATAAACCGCACATCGACGGGGTGGCGCATGGCGTAATCGACAAAGGCGGGCAGCTCGTCGTCGTTGAAGCCGCGCATGGCGACCGCGTTGAGCTTGAAGGGGATGCCCGCGTCGAGAAGGGCATCCATGTTCTCCCGAACCTTATGGAACAGATCGCGGCCCGTAACCCGCTCGAACTTGTTCCTGTCGAACGTGTCGAGGGACAGGTTCACCGCGTTCAGGCCGATGGCTTTCAGAGTGCGGATATGGGGGCCGATCAGCGTCCCGTTGGTGGTCACGCGGATGTCGAGGGCGGGGTGTGCGGCCCGCAGGCGTTCGAGGAACTCGGCAAACCCTTTGCGTGCGAAAGGCTCGCCGCCCGTCAGCCGGACTTTTTCCACGCCCATGCCCATCGCCATGTCCACAAGCTGCTCCATCTCCTCATAACGCAGGACGGACTCGTGGGGAATGAACGTCTCCATGCCGCTGCGGCAGTAGGTGCAGCGCAGGTTGCAGCGGTCGGTGACGGAAAGGCGGATATAGCGGACGGCCCTGCCGTGGCCGTCTTCCAGCGAGGCGGCGGGTTCGCACGGATGGGCGGAGGGGGGGATTGCGTTCATGGGACTGCCCGGTGGTTGTGCGCCGTAAGGGGCGGCGCGGTGGGGGAAGCCTTTACCGTACCCCCTCCTCGGCGGCGTGGCAAGCCGTACCGTGCCTTTGCTCACATGCGGCTTCAGCCATGCGTTTGGCCCGCTCAAGTTCGTCCGGGAAATTGATGTTGAAGAAGGGCAGGGCTTCGGCCTTGGTATAGGCGACGCGCGACTGCCGCCCTTCGGGGATCACAAGGTTGAGCTGCCGGAGGCTGCGGGCACGGGCCTTTTCAAAGAAGGGCAGGCAGGCCGGTTCGTAGATGGAGACGAGCGCCTCGATGAATCCCGTTTCCGCCTGCTGGAACGTCGTCATCAGCGTTTCGGGGGAACGGGCGTTGCGGGCATCGATGAGGCGGCGCAGCGTGGGCGCGTCCATGAACGGCAGATCGCACGAGAGCACGAGGAGCGGCTGCCGGAGCTCCCGGAGCGCGGCCCATACCCCGCCGAACGGCCCAAGGCCGGGTTCCGCGTCGGGGATGGAACGGATGCCGGGCAGGGCCGGAACAGCTTCCCCTGACGCGGGGGCCCGGCACGAAATGGCTACGCCGTCCGTACACGCGGCGAGAAGATCGGCTGTGCGGGCCAGCATGTCCCGCCCGTCACCGGGCAGGCGCAGGCGTACCTTGTCCTGCCCAAGCCGGGTGGAGCGCCCCCCGGCCAGCACGACGCCGATCATGCGATCCTGCCTTCTCCGGCAAAGACCGTGAGCCGTTCCTCACGGGAACGGCAGAAGCCGACGACGGTCACGGGGTGGGCGGGATGAAGCCTGTTTTGCTGCCGGGCCATTTCCACGGGCGTGGAGGTGACGGCGCTGCGGCTGATGAGGAACGAGAAACCCGCCCGGCGCGCCTTGGCGTAGAGGCTGGACGTGATGCGGGCCGAGACGAAGAGCACGGTTTCCGCCGGATCGATGCCGTTGAGACAGGCCCAGCCCGCAAGCCGGTCGAGGCAGTTGTGCCGCCCGATGTCCTCGGCAAGGCGGAGGAAGGCCCCGGCCTTGGGATCGAACATGCCCGCGCGGTGGAAGCATCCCGTGGATTCCCAGAGCAGGGGGCAGGAGCCTTCCAGCGTCAGGAAGGCGTCCATATGCTTGACGATGGCGTCGGGCGTCATGACGATGGAGGGCGTTTCGTCGTGCCCTTTTTTCTCCATGCGCTTGAGCTCCACGGCAAAGGCGTGTTTCGCGTCGATGCCGGGCGGGACGGATACGGCGCGCACGCTCCCGGACATGCGGAACGGCGAGGGGCCGGCTTCGGGGCCGAGATGCCGGCGGTCGAGCAGGACGTGCCCAATCGCCAGCGGCTCAAGATCGTCGGGCCATGCCCACAGGCGGCAACTGCTTCCATGCCACGAAACGTATACGGGTTCCTCCGGGCTGACTGCGTCGTCGATATGCTGCCACCCGCCGTCTTTCCAGCGGGTGACGGAGTAGGACAAAGGGGTATTCATGGGTTGGCCACCTCTGCGGAGGGGACGAAGGCGAGCCTGTCGCCGTTGTTCAGGATGCGATCCGGTTCGGCATGAACCCCGTTGACGAGGAGCAGGGTTCCCGCGGATCGGATGTTGAGGGCGCGCATGGCTTCGCCCGCCGTGGTTCCTTCGGCCACGTCCAGCCTGCCGGTTTCGGGCGTGTGCGGGGGCAGCGTTGCGAAGCGGCGTATTTCTATCAGCATGGGAAGACTCCTTGAGCCCCCATCCTAGCGGATACCGCAGGTTTTTTGCAAGGCCGGGAACACGCGGTGCCGCGGTTCGGGGCCAGTGGAAACGGAAGGCTGTGTTATAGAAAATGGTTGATGCTTTTTTCCTTGAAGCTCCAAAGGGATAATCGGCAAAATGCCTTGGCCGTGTATCCCGCCAAGGGGAAAACGGGAAAAACGGCTCTATTTTTCACCGCACTGTGGGGATGAAACAACCACATACCCTAACAGAGCCAAACGGAAAGCCGCGGATAGGGATTCAATAAACGCGAAAGCCTTTGAAGAGAAGGGGGAGGAGAGACGGGGTATTCGCTTTTGCAATGAAGCATGCGGCTTTCATCTCTACAGCACGGTAAAAATGCGGCCTTTTTCTCCAGTTTTCCCCTTGGCGGACTTCATGGCTGAGGCATTTTGTCGGTTATTCCTTTGCAGCTTCAAAGTAAATGTCCCAGAGAAGCGTGGGGGGACTCCCCCCCTTCTCCAGAAAGTTTCTCCTCCCCTCATCAACACATTGTTATTCCTGAAATATACGTTTACCGGTCGCTCCACACGGCGCGCCCGGCCTTGAGGCGGAGGCGACCAAGGGGAAGCCCGCGCCAGAACAGGGACGCTTCCTTGCCGGGCAGCCCCGTGTCAAGGCTTCCGCCTTGCAGCAGGCGTTCGAGGGCGGGCACGTCGTCGACGTCGAGGCGGGGAATGCGGCGGGGTTCCGGATCGAGCAAAGCCCTGAGCCGCGCCGAAGGGATAAGCCCCTGTGCCGACGCCTTGCCGAGGGCCATGCCCTGCCAGCGCACGGCGGCGGGCAGGTGCGCCAGCGCCGGGGCGGGCAGGAAGTGGAGGGAACCCTCGAACGCCGCCAGATCGCCGGGGGGGAGCAGGGAGGGGGACAGCCCGAACTCCTCAAGGAAGGCCGGGGGGATCGCGCGGTAGGCCGCCGTGGACGCCTCCCCTTGGGCGAGGCCGGGCGCGGCGACGGAGTCGCCGGGTTTGCGCAGCAGGGCGATATAAAAGCCCTGCGCGTTGGAGGCGTCCTCGTCCACCCGGAGCGTGCCTTCGCAGCCGGGGAGTTCCGGCGCGGCGAAAACGAAGCCGGGGAACGGTTCCAGCGGGATCAGTTCAAGGCCGAGCCTTTCAACGGCAAAACGGACTTGCCCTTCGTTCTCGTCCACATTGGTCGTGCAGGTGGAATAGACGAGCTTTCCGCCGGGGCGCAGCAGGCGGCCCGCTTCCGTCAGGAGCTTGCGTTGCAGATCCAGCATGGGCTTGAGGCGATCGCCCTGCCAGCGCCTGCTCGCCTGCGGGTTCTTGTCCGTGGTTCCCCAGCCGGAACAGGGCGGATCAAGGAGGATGGCATCCCACGAGGCGTCGGGCAGGGGCAGGGACTCGCCGGGCCATGAGCAGGTCACGGCCTGGAGAAGGTTGAGCGCGGCGAGGTTGCGGCGCAGGTTCGCGAGGCGCGGGCGGGCCGGTTCGTTGCCGAGCACCAGCCCCCCGCGGCCCACAAGCTGCGCGAGGAGGCCCGTCTTGCTGCCGGGGCTGGCGCACATATCGAGCACGCGGGCCCCTTCGCCGGGCGCGAGGGCCAGCGGCGGGAGCATGGACGAACGATCCTGAATGTAGACGTACCCCCAGAAGGCGGCGAGGCTCCTGCCGAGCGGGAACGGCTCCCGGAGCAGCCGCCTTGCCAGCGGAGAAAACGGTTCCGGCTCGAAAACGAAGCCTTGTGCGCTGAGCAGCGCCTCGACGGACGGGATCTGTTCCGGGCCGCAGACGAGGCGGAAAGAACGGCGGAGGGCGGGGGTGTCGGTCATACTATCCTATTTAGAAAAAACGCGATAAAGGGTTTTTGGCACTTTCCGTTTCCGGCGTTGCGCTTGCGGAGACGGGGAAGTCTATAGTATGGTAAAAAAAGTCGACCGGGCTGAACCGGCGAATCCTTCCAAGGAGTTTACGAATGCATCTGATATTCCGTACGGCTCTGATGCTGTGTACAATGCTGGTATTTGTGGCGCAAGCCCTTGCCGCCGATGTGCGCAGCTACGCGGTGCTGCCTTTTAAAGTGAGTGGTTCCAGCGGGTTCACCTATCTGGAAAAGGCCATTCCGTCCATGCTGAACTCCCGCCTGTACTGGCAGGGACATTTCCAGCCCGTTGCCGACGCCGCACTCGCCAAGGCCGGGGCCGTAAGCGATGCCGGAAGCGCCGCCAAGGCCCTTTCCGCCACCGGTGCCGACTATGTTGTCTGGGGTGACGTGACGATTATAGGCGACAGCGCCAGCCTCGATGTCCGCGTCCGTGACAAGGCGGGCAAGGAATGGCGCAAGGGTGCGAAAACCCGCGTCAATGACCTTATCGCCACCCTTCAGGGCGTTTCCGACAGCATCAACGCCGAAGTCTTCGGGCGCGGCGGTTCCGGCGTCGTTGCGGCGGCCCCGGCTGCGAGCGCCGGGCAGGCGAACCCCAATTTTGTCCAGAAGGAGGCCACGCAGAGTCAGGTCTACCTGAACCCGCAGTTCCGTTATCAGGGCAGCGACGGCACGCGTTACCGCAGCCAGACGCTTCCTTATGCGGCTGTGGGCATGATCGTCGCCGACGTGAACGGCGACGGCAAGAACGAGGTGGTCGTGCTCGGCGAAAAGCGCCTTTACGTGTATCAGTGGCAGAACGAGCGCCTCGTGCAGCTTGGGGAATACAGAATCCCCACCCGCATGATGCCGCTTGCGCTCCGCAGCATAGATCTGAACCGCGACAGGGCTGAGGAAATCATCCTGACCGCCTATGAGGAAGACTACACGCAGCCGTATTCCATGATCCTGAGCTTTAAGGGGAATACCTTCACCGAAGTGGCGGAACGCCTTCCCTACTATCTGAACGTGGTGCGCATTCCCCCGGATTACATGCCCACCCTGATCGGTCAGAAGGGCGATCCGTCCCGCATTTTCTCGCGTGGCGGCGTGTATGAGATGATGAAGCAGGGCAACAGCCTTGTGCAGAGCAAGAAGCTGGATCTGCCGAGCGGCGTGAACGCCCTGAACTTCGCATGGCTGCCCGGAACGCCGGGCAAGGAAACCGAAAAGCTCGTGGTGCTGACCGATGAGGAACGCCTCCGCGTGTTCTCAAGCAACGGCTCGCAGTTGAACCAGACGGACGAGAAGTTCTCCGGATCGGCCATCGGCATCGCCGAACAGACGCAGATGCCCGGCATGGGCAAGGACAATATCCTGATCCCGTCCAAGTATTTCGTGCCGGTGCGCATGATCCCCTCGGATCTGGAACAGGACGGCACTTGGGAACTGCTGGTCAACAAGCCCATTTCGGTGTCCGCGCAGTTCTTCGAGAACTACCGCTTCTTCCCTGAGGGTGAAGTCGAATCCCTGTATTGGGACGGCGTGGGCCTCAGCCTTCAGTGGAAGACCCGCCGCATCAAGGGTTCCGTTGTGGACTTCGCGCTGGCTGACCCGAACAACGACGGCACCAAGGATCTTGTGGTCTGCCTGAACACGCACCCCGGCGCGCTCGGCCTCCAGAACCGCAAGACCGTGGTGGTCTTCTACCCGCTGGATCTCAGCATGATGGATCCGAAGACGGCCCCGGCGCTCGACTAGCGGCGGATAGAGGGGGCCTCCCGCAGCAAGGGCAGGCAACTGAAAGGCATCCATATGGCGCAGGCTTCGTTCGCGGGGCCTGCGTTTTTTTGTTTGGCTGTGCCATAGAAAACGGTTGATGCTTTATTTCCTTGAAATTCCAAAGAAATAACCAATAAAATCCCCCAACCACAGAGCCCGCCGGCGGAAAACTTGGAGAAAGAGCATATATTTTCAGTATATTGCTGAAACAAAACAACCATGTACTCTGACAGAGCCTTTTGTTTCCGCTCTGGGGGGATCTTGTTCTCGTAATGAGAAAAAAACGTTCGCAATCCGGGAGAATTCTCATTTCGGGAACGGCGGCACCTGAAACGGCTGAAAAATCCGCTTCAAAATGGGGATGATAGCAAAACACCACATTGGCCCTATCCTTGCTTTGGAGGGGCATTCCGGGATGTGCCCGGATGTTCTCCGTTTACCCTGCTGCCGCATCGGGAGGTTCGCAATGGACAATGTCATGCTTTATCACATCAATACGCAGTGCCTGCGGCCCGGCTCAGGCGCTTCCTTGGATATGCTGAGCGCCGCCGAAGCCCGGCGCGCCCGGCGTTTCCATGCCGGTTTCGCGCAGTACGCGCCCACGCCCCTCGTCCCCCTGCCGTATCTGGCCTCCACGCTCGGCCTTGGGAACATCCGGGCCAAGGACGAGTCGAAACGCTTCGGGCTCAACGCCTTCAAGGTGCTCGGCGCTTCCTATGCGATGGGCCGTTACCTTGCGGAACGGCTCGGAAAACCCATCGACGATCTGACGCCCGCCGATCTCTGTTCCCCCGCCGTGGGCGAGCGGCTTGGGCCCATTACCTTCGTATCCGCCACGGACGGCAACCACGGCCGGGCGGTAGCGTGGACGGCGCAGCAGCTCGGCAAGAAGGCCGTCATCTATATGCCCAAGGGGTCCGACCCGGCGCGGCTGGAGAACATCCGCAGCCACGGCGCGGAAGCCGGCATCACGGATCTGAATTATGACGACGCCGTGCGCCTCGCGTGGAAGATGGCCTGTGAAAACGGCTGGGTCATGGTGCAGGACACGGCTTGGGACGGCTATGAGGACATCCCCACATGGATCATTCAGGGCTATGCCGCGCTTGCTGTTGAGGCGCTCGCCCAGTGGCGCGCCGAAGAGCTTGAGCCCCCGACGCATCTTTTCCTTCAGGCCGGGGTCGGCTCCTTCGCGTCCGGCGTGCTCGGCTACATGGCCTCGGAACTTGGCGACGCGCTCCCCAAGACGATCATTGTGGAGCCGCACGCCGCCGACTGCATTTACCGTTCCGCCCTTGCCGGGGACGGCCTGCCGCATAGCGTCACCGGCGATCTTTCCACGCTGATGGCGGGGCTGGCCTGCGGCGAGCCCTGTACCGTGGGGTGGCCCATCCTGCGCGACTATGCCTCGGCCTATCTTTCCTGCCCCGATTATGTAGCCGCCAACGGGATGCGCCTCTACGCCGCCGCGCGCGGCGGTGACGCCCCCATCGTCTCCGGCGAGTCCGGTGCGGCGCCGCTCGGCGCGCTCGATCACATCATGCGCAACCCCGCCCTTGCGCCGCTCCGCGAAGCCCTTGGGCTTGGCCCCGATTCCCGCGTCATGCTCATCAGCACCGAAGGCGACACCTCGCCCCGCGTCTGGCGTGACGTCTGCTGGTACGGCAGGCATGGTGACGGGCTGCGGGTGGGTGAGTAGGGATAATTGGGGAGGGGGAGGAGAACCTTTCTGGAGAAAGGTTCT
>NZ_DBMAFI010000105.1:0-292 GCF_057864385.1 Bilophila sp.
TCTTTTTTAAGAATACATGTTACTTTACCGTCTTTAAAAGAAATATCTCTATGTGGGAAAATTTTTTCCCATACTTTTTTTAGTTTGTCTGTAGACATCTCTGGAACATTATTATGGTTCCTGCTATTTCTCTCACACGCCCTACATTCTTCAATAAATAAATCTTGCTCTTTATTTTTTAATGCCAATAGTGCAGATAATACATAGTCAAAGTCATTGGCTACAGACGATATGTAATTATGTTGGCTTCCGTCATATGGATATCTACTGTTGTTATTTCGTTGTGGAGTTT
>NZ_DBMAFI010000105.1:302-8234 GCF_057864385.1 Bilophila sp.
CCAAACATGAGCAAATTGCTTGCTTGTTCATAACTCTTTTGTGGAATATACTTTTCAAAAATGAGAGCTTTTTGAGCTCCAATACGGTGTACCTCCAGTGGGGCTCTTTTTTCTATCGCAATACCAATGCTACTTTTTCCAGAGCCATTTGCACCTATTATAATTATAGAATTATCTTCAACTGTGTATTCAACATATTCTTGTGTTCCTTTTGGCAATTTAACTGTGTAGCTCATTTCAGAAATCCTGTAGTTAAAAATTTAATCAATGTTCTGCTTTAACTCCCCACGAAACGCCTTAGCCAATATAGCCTTTTTCATCAAGTCGATTTGCTCAAGCACGTTTTCAGCGGAGTCCTTGATTTTTTGTTCCTTTTCAAGAATGTCGTCAATGATACGGGTGATTTCTTTTTGTTCAACAATAGATGGTAAATGTAAAGTTAGTGAAGAATAGCTTTTGACATTGAAATGAGCAAGAGCCATCCCTCGTTTATTTGCCGCAATAGATTTTTTCCCTAATGGTGAATTTGTAAAATAACATAAATAATGTGATGTTACTTTTTGAGTATTTGGAACTGCAATTAATATATCAATTGCGTTATATCCATCAAAATCTTTTGTAACAATGCAAGCAGTACCGGGGTTACCAGACCGTACCACAAGGACATCTCCCTCGTGTACGATACAACGTTTATTGTCTTTCATACCCCTGTCATTCAAATAAACCCAATCAAAATTATCGACTCGGTTTTCCCTTACATTAGCAGAACGGAATGCGGGAGTTCCGCTATTGGCGTCGGTATAATACTGCGACGGTTTAATGACGATACCAACTTTTACATCATAGCATATATCTGACACGACAACATTCTCCCAACTCTCCCGCGAAACACCGTTTTCCTCCCGCCATTTCGCCGTCAATTCCCCGGTAAACGCCTTGTGCAGAATGGCGGCCTTGCGGATTTCAAAGCTCTCTAGGGCGGCTTCTGCTTTTTCTTTGGCTGTGTCCAGCTTGGCGAACAGAAATTCTATGTGGCTAACGATTCGTTCCTGAACGTCAATGGGAGGGAGGGGAACCTTTGTTTTGTTAGCATTGATAATCGTATAAGTATCAACGGTTGTCCCTGCTGACATTTCATGAATTTGGTTGTCAATAAATACACTTTTGAACAAGTAATATATAAATTTTGAAAAAAAACTTTTTTATTTTTAAGCCATATAATATTACCATCCTTGAAATAAAATTCATTTTTATCATTAACAACATATGGAACACCTATAGTTTCAACGCCACTAATGAGAATATCATTTTTTGATGGCACACCATAACAATGTTTTATATTTTCATATAATGCTTTATCTATAAAAAGTTCATTGTCCACATAACCATATTTAGAAAGCTTAACTAATTCCCTTGTTCTGTAAAACGGAATACCTGATTCTCTCCAGTCTGATTTATGAATTCTTTTACTTGAGGTTATTTCATACCCTGTACGCAAATAAACCCACTTCCACCCCTGCGGCAGAGCATACGGCTGTTCCTCCACGGGAATCTCCGCAGGGATGGGCAGGCTTTTCTGCCTTTGTCCGGCGTTCTTTCTGGGGCGGGCCATCAGCGGGCCTCCTTGCCGGTCAGAACCTGAAGTTCGCGTACTACGCCCTTAAGCAAATCAACAGCTTCTTCAAGCTGGGCGATGCATTCTTCGGCACTTTCGATGGGGTCGGGCAGGTCGCCATGATCCAGCACAGAGGCATCACGAATCAGGCCAAGGTCAAGGCTGTTGCCCTTGGCGGCGATGTCCTCACGGCTCAGGACGCTCCACCGTTCGTCAGCGATGCTCTTTCTGTCCGGCGCATCATAGGCCGTTTCAAAGGCCGCAAAATGCTCCTGCCGGAGAGGGTTGGTTTTGCCAAAGGAAGGCATGTTGGTACGGAGGTCATAAAACCAGACTTGGCGGGTATTGCCTTTGTCGTTCAGACCGCGCTGGAAAAAGAGGACATTGGTCTTGACGCCCTGCGCGTAAAAAATGCCCGTGGGCAGGCGCAGCACTGTATGCAGGTCGCACTTGTCCATAAGCTCGGCACGGATGCGCTCGCCGTCGCCATCGGCAAACAGCACGTTGTCCGGCAGGACAACAGCGGCCCGTCCGCCGGGCTTCAAACTGCGGTAAATATGCTGCAAGAAATTGAGCTGCTTGTTGCTGGTGGCAAAGGCAAAGTCATCACGGGCAGCCCGTTCCCCGCCCTTCTTGGTGCCGAATGGCGGATTGGTCAGCACAAGGTCATAGCCTCTCATGTCCTTTCCCAAGGTGGAAAGGGTGTCGCCCAAGGCTATCTTGCCTTCAATGCCGTGCAGCATGGCATTCATCAGAGCCAGACGATGGGTATCGTGTACCAGTTCACAGCCGCTGAAGGCCGCATATTTCTGAAAAGTCGCCACATCCTCGGACAGCTTGAAATAATCATCGGTCCGCGCCCGTACATACCGATCTGCGGCTATCATAAAACCAAAGGTGCCGCAGGCCGGGTCATTACAGCTTTCACCGGGCTGGGGGCGCATGAGCCGTACCATGACATCAATAAGCACACGCGGCGTAAAATACTGCCCTGCGCCGGACTTCTTTTCATTGGCGTTCTTTTCCAGCAGACCTTCATACAGGTTGCCAGCCCTTCTTCCTGAGCGGAATACCAATCCAAGTCATTGATGCTGGAAATGATCTTTTCCAGATTCTTTGGCTCATCAATATTGGACACAGCCCCCTGATAAATCTGGCGCATACGGCCCTTGCTGTTTTCACCCAGCTCTGTGAGGAGCCGTTTATAAAAGCTCTTCAGCTCAATGCCGCTCCTGCGGGTCAGCTGATCCCAGCGAAAGGCAGGGGGAATGCTGTCTTCTTTGCCAGTTTCTTTGGCCATTTTGAGGAAAAGGATATAGGTCAGCTCAGTCACATACTGATGGTAGGTTATCCCGTCATCCCGCAGGACATTACAGAGATTCCAGAGTTTGGCGACAATTTCCTGTGTTGTCATGCGGCACGGCCCCCATCGTCATACAAGTAGGTATTCAGTTCAGCCACGATACTCGCTAAATTGTTATGAAAGAGCTTGTCCAAAGCCGCAAAGCCGCCCTTGCCGCGAAAAGCAGGATGGGAATCAAAACTCGCTACGGACAGCACAGACTCATTACGCAGATAGTTTGCCATCCGGTCAATCCACTTTTCTTCCGTTCGGGAAAAGCTATGGGCTGTTTTCAGCCGCTCAATGGCACGCTGGATGCGTTCCTCATGCCCCAGCAGCTGGGCATTGATGCCATAACGCCGGATAAGACTGATGATGTCGGCAACGATCTTCGTGCTGCTCATGCTGTTCAGAGCGGAATTGAGCTGCCGGACGGTAAAGCCTTCACGCCCCAGGGCAAGGCGCAGACTCTTGAGAGTCTCGCGGGTCAGGTCTGCCGGACGGGTACAGATGATATTGAGGGCCGCCACTTCGTTACGGTTGTTCTGCACAAAGGCGGCAAAGGCTTGCAGATAGTCCTGCGGGGCCAGATTGCCCTTGCCGTAGCCGCGTGTGTGGGAGGTAAGGACATCCTCCTTGGTATCAATGACGATACCCCTGCGGCCAACATAGCCCTCATTCTGGATAAGCTCGAACAGGCCGCTTTTGGAGAGCAGCAGAGCCTTGGCCTCGCGCGGGCGCATATCCTGAAGACGCTCTATGAAATCGTCGGGGCTGTCTCCGGCCATGTCGGTAAACTGCTGGAGTATCTCCTCCGTCATACTGCGCTTGCGCCGATTGAGCTTGGCAATGACCTGATTGATCTGGTTCAGAATCTGGGCAGGCTCCTCCATCACCTCCAGTCCCTCCAGCAGCTGCGGAAAAGTGGCGGACGGATTGACAGCCACAGGCTTCATACTGCTGACCGGCTCAAGAGTTTTGTACAGGCCCACGGCGTCATATATCTCAAAGTGTGACTTCTGGATGGTCGGGCAAAGACGGGTGGCGCGGCCCAGCATCTGCTCGTAAAGGATGCGGGACTTGACGCAGCGCAGAAAGACAAGGCGGCATATCTCAGGCACGTCGATGCCTGTGGTCAGCAGATCCACCGTAACGGCAATGCTGGGGAAGGCTTCGTTCTTGAAGCGTCGGATGGCCTGATCAATGGCCTTGCGGTCGCCTATACTGCCCGTAATCTTCATGATGGCGTCCGTATCCACCAGCTCTCTGGCATAGATTTCCTTGAGGATACGCACGATCATATCAGCATGCTGGTCATTGACGGCATAGATGAGCGTCTTGCCGGAGGAGGAGGCGGCGTCCTCAGGGTCGATGTGCTTGGCTATCTCTTCCAACACAGCGCGGTTGAAGTTTTCATTGACCACACTTTTGTTGAACTGAGTTACGTCAAAATCAAGCTCGTCTTCCAGCAGCTCGCCATTGTTCACTACGCCAGTCTGCGGGTCATAGGTGACGATCTGATCCCCATGTCTGTAGTGGATGCCCGCTTCACTCAAGCTGGTCGTGAGCTGATGCGGTGCGTCATGGTCCACCAGATAATCATCAATGACAGCTTCTCGATAGCTGTAGTGAAAAATCGGCGCGCCGAATATCTGCGTGGTCTGGAGTGCGGGCGTGGCCGTCAGCCCGATTTTAACTGCCTGAAAATAGTCGATGACTTCCCGATAAGTGCTTTGGTACTCGCGCTGGTCGCGGTACAGGGCCTCGTCATCGCTCATCTCTTTATCGAGTATGTAGCCTCGGTGAGCTTCGTCCACAATGATGAGGTCATAGTCAGTAACAGCGGGCATTGGCTCACTGTCTTCACTGTAAAGGATGCGGCGAGCCATGCCCTGCACGGTAGAAACATGCACACGGGTATCTTTTTCGATATATTTATCTGACAGCTCTTTGATGTTGTAAATTTTGGCTAAAGGCAGAAGCTCCTCAAGCTGCACATCCTTAAAAACATCAATGGCTTGTGTGCCGAGGGCATTGCGATCCACCAGAAAAAGGATACGGCGGAAACGCCCGCTTTTCAAAAAGCGGTACATCATGCCCAGCACGGTACGGGTTTTGCCAGTGCCAGTGGCCATAGCCAGCAAGGCAGTCTGTGCGCCCTTGGCAAGAGCCTGTTCTGCCGCACGGATGGCACGCAGCTGATAGTCGCGCAGGTTAAGGCCATTGGGGTCGGTGAGCAGGTCTTCGGGCATGGACGCAAGGCGCTCGGAGGCCGTTTGCACATCCTGATGCAGCAGTTCCTCCAGACCGGTGGGGCTGGGCCAGCCGTGCAGAGCCTGCGGAGCATTGGCAGTATTCCGCAAATCCTGAAACCAGATGCCGGACTTTTCCACCCACTGCTTGAGATAGGGCCTGCCATTGGTGGCGAAGATGAAGGGCACACGATAGCCACGCCAGTCGCCAAGCAGGAAGGGCGCATTGTCAGGGTGGATGTGCCGGGCGTAGGTCTTGCACTGCTGGTCAAGAACGGTGGGGATGTCCTTATGGGCTGCCTTGGCCTCGATGATGCCCACAAGCGATGTGCCCATGAAAAGGGCATAGTCGGCAAAACCGCGCCGCCCATTCGGCAAAAGTGTGGGCCATTCAGCTATGGCCATATGGTGTCCAGAGCGTGGACGTACACCCTTGGAGTGACGGAGATTTTCGGTGTCTGCCTCCCAGCCGACCTTTCGCAGCTGTTCGTCGATACGCAGACGGGTTTCGGCTTCCGAAATCTGGCGCAGAGAGGATGCCTTTTCAGCACGGGTGCGGCGGATCTCTTCGCTGACGGCGGGTGTTGAGGCGGCACGAGTCGCCGCCTGCTCCATGATCCGCTTGTCCTCAGATTCGGAGCTTTCGGAGGCTTCGGCGGATTCAGAGTTCACGGAGGCTGTCTGAGATGAGGATGATGTGGAGGGCGCGGAGGTCTCGGCGCATTCCGGCTTCGAGAACAGAGACGGGCGGAAGTGCTCATCCGCATAGGTTTGATAGAACCAGACACAGAGGCTGCAGGTGATCTCTGTCAGAGCCAGCGCCTTTTCGGCAGGGGGCGCGTAGCCCTCGTGGGCCGCCTTGTTGCGGGCCTTGCGGAGCAGGTGGAAGGCATCAGCCACATTCTGGGGCAGACATCCGCGCCGATGAAGAATATGCAGGCGTTCTGCCGCGTCACAGCGTTCAGGCAGGGTGACGCGATCCATGATCGCCATGACCTTCACCATGCCCTCGCACAGCAGACCGAGCTTGAGCAGGCAGGAATGGGTATCGGAACGCCAGTAGCGTTCCGCCAGAATACCGACCTGTGCGAGTTCAGGAAAGGATTCCTCCAGAAAAGCGAAGTTCGATGCCATGCCAGCCTCGTCCGGCAACTGGTTTCAGAAAGAACAGCTATTTTATAAGAGGTATACGGGGATGTAAAGGAAGAAAAAACAGCCCCGCCAACATCTTCATGAACATTTCAATAATGCCCTGTCCGGTGAGGGCAGGGCATTTGAAGGTGATGCAGACGGGTGGAAGGGCTATGCCATACGTTGTCTTCTGCCATTTATTTACAGTTCATCATCGGGCGTATCCGGCCTGACGAAACTGCTGCTGTAGGTGAACGGTTGCCGGTTCAGAGCTGTGTCCTTCCGCAGTACAGACGCCTGTGGCAGGGGGGGGCGGGGGCGTGTCCTTCTTCCTGCCTTTCCTGTCTTCCTTCTGCCGTCTGTACTCCTTGAGGTATTTGGTGAGGGTTGGAGGCTTGATGGCGATCCCTTTTTCGGCCAGACGCTCCACTATTTCCTGTGTATCGAAGCCGCGCTTCTTCATCCGTTCCAGTGTCGGGGCAAGGGAGAAGATGGCCTCCCTGATGGTCATGGGCCTGTGTCCGTCCAGCGTGACTGTGGCGGGCTTGAGCCTGGCAAACTCCTGTCTGATTTCCCTGATTTGTTCTGTGGTAATGGGCATGGTGTTTTTCTCCTGTGGTTGATGGGG
This sequence comes from Bilophila sp., assembly GCF_057864385.1. Classification (NCBI taxonomy): domain Bacteria; kingdom Pseudomonadati; phylum Thermodesulfobacteriota; class Desulfovibrionia; order Desulfovibrionales; family Desulfovibrionaceae; genus Bilophila; species Bilophila sp. The sequence continues at coordinate 7,271 of NZ_DBMAFI010000105.1, forward strand.
TATCCCCAAATTTGTCTTTTGCCTTTGGCGGTCAAGCGGCCACGCTTGCCCACGACTTCACGGAGTGAAGTATAATGGGCTATATCTTCGGTCTGTGCGAAGATTTCCCTCCGACGCCTTACCTCATTCTCATGCCACGGGCGGAGCGCGCCTGCCGACGCTCCCTGTCCCGCGCTTCCTGCTCCTGCCGCTGCCGTTCCTCTTCCTGCTGACGTTGGAGCTGTTCGGCGCGCTTGCGCTCCACGAACTCGATATGCAGCGGCCGGATTTCCGGCAGACGCAGAAATTCCTGATAGCCTGCCATCATTCTCTTCATTTTCTTCAACTGCTTCTCCAGCTCCTCTTTTTCCTCATGGCTTTGTTTTCTGTGGGTCGTGTATCCCGCTTCAAGCCGCGTTAGTTTTCCGCGAAGGGTATCCACTTCCCGTTGCAGAATTTCCTTCTCAGTCTGGACAAGGTGTTTGACGGCAAGCGCCTTTTTCAGTTCTTCAATGAAGGAAGAGGCTTTTTCCAGCACGGATGGATAATTGAGAAAAGAGGCTTTCGGTAGATCGGTCTCCTCCCGAAGTACCTTTTCCGCTTCCTCAGCCTGCCGCTCATACTCTTCAATGCTCTTTCTCAACTCTTCCTCACGCTGTTCCAATGCGCTGATAAGCTGCCGTGAATTTCGGGAAGTCTCTTCGGATTCCTGAATCAATTTTTCCAATGCTTCCTGTTGCTGCTTGAACTCGCGGGTATCCAGATGTCTTTTCGCGGAACCGGGTGTCTGTTCCACGCCGCGTTCAATGACGAAGCCACGGCTTTGCAGATGAGCGGGAAGCCCGGATTGCAGTTTCCGCAGACTCTGACGGGTATAGATTTTGTTGGCGTTGAGCCTCCCGTCCGGCGTCACCGGCACATGAAGGAAGTGCATGTGCGGCGTCTTTTCATCCATGTGAACCATTGCGGAAATGACATTCTCCGC